>CAZYAH010000162.1:0-5004 GCA_964645595.1 uncultured Alicyclobacillaceae bacterium
CTTGTTCTCAGCCACAAGTTTTTCGGACTTGCTGGACCGTCTGCAGCTGTTGTCGCTACTGGCAAGCCAGGACAAACAGGTCCTCGACGACATCCGAGCCAAGAAGGCGGCCTTGGACAAGCAGAACGCGGAACTGAATACGCAGTTGCAGCGGGTGCAGGCGTCTTACCGGACTCTCCTTGCCAAGAAACAACAGCAGGAAGCCGCACAGCAGCGCGAGACCGCCTTGCTGAAACAAGTGCACAGCACGCGGCTGCAGACCGAGGCGGAACTGCGCAGCGAGAATGCGGCCTTGCAAAACCTCAAGGCGTTGATTGACCAGCTTGAGTCTCAGCAAGGCAGCTACAGCGGCCCTGCAGACGGCTGGACCTGGCCGGTTCCTGGACACACGTACATCAGTTCGGGTTACGGATATCGAAACTGGGGCAACGGTTCTCGCGAGTTTCACAACGGGATCGACATCCCGGCGCCAGTGGGTACGCCTATCGTTGCAGCGACGGGCGGGAAGGTCTTGTATGCTGGCCCGGCGTCCGGATTTGGCCACTGGATTGTCATTCAGTCGGCGGGGGGCCTGATTGAGATCTACGGGCACATGTACGGATATCAGATTAAGGTTTCCCCTGGCCAAGTGGTGCACAAAGGCCAAGTGATTGCTGCTGTCGGATGCGATGGGTTCTCGACAGGTCCACACTTGCACTTCACCATTGCCAAAGGGTTCGATTCCTCCGGGTTCCCGATTTCAGTCAATCCTCTGAACTATGTCTGAGAATCTGAAATACGTGAGAGATCACCCGATTGGTTGATCTCTCTTTTTATTATTATTTTCTGCTAATTCATTCTGTTAATTTTCGGCTACACTGTAACCATAAGCTGTGTAGAATCGTCAGTAGAAAGGCCGATATCAATATGGAGGGATTGGATAGTGGCGAATCCAGTGCGTCCAATGCAGTTCGATACGTGGAATCCCGCTGTGAAACCGGTTGTTCAGAATGTTGAGAAAGTGATTGTCGGTAAGGAGGACGTGATTCGCCTCGTCCTGGTCGCTCTGCTGGCCAATGGGCACTGCCTTATCGAGGACGTTCCCGGTGTTGGCAAGACGATGTTGGTCCGCGCGTTGGCCAAGTCGCTGGGATGCGATTTCAAGCGAATTCAGTTCACCCCCGACCTGCTGCCCTCTGACGTTACGGGAGTATCAATCTACAACCAAAAGAAGCAGGAGTTTGAGTTTCGACCCGGCCCCGTGTTCGGCCAGGTGGTGTTGGCGGACGAAATCAATCGCACATCGCCGAAGACGCAGTCCGCGCTGCTCGAAGCGCTGGAAGAACACAGCGTCTCTGCCGACGGACATACATATCCGCTGCCGACGCCGTTCTTCGTGCTTGCCACCGAAAATCCAATTGAGTTTGAAGGGACGTTTCCGTTGCCGGAAGCGCAGTTGGATCGGTTCCTTCTGAAATTTTCCATTGGTTATCCGGAGCTGCAGGATGAAATCGATATCTTGGACCGCCAGCGCCAGAGACATCCGATTGAGCTGATTGAACCCGTGGTCGGCCCGGACGACGTGTTGTCGTGGCGCGCGCGATGCGTAGAAGTGCACGTGGAGGAAAGTGTCCGCAAATACCTGGTCTCTATCGTGCAGGCGACCCGCTCCCACGTCGATGTCTACCTCGGAGCCAGCCCGCGGGCGAGCATCGCGCTGTTCAAGGCGGCCCAGGCGCTTGCCTTCTTGAACAACCGAGATTACGTCGTGCCGGATGACATCCGCTATCTAGCGCCATACGTTTTGCAGCATCGGCTGTTGTTGTCTGCGGACGCCCGCCTGTCCGGGGTAAAGGTCAGCGATGTCGTGGACAGCATTGTGGCCAAGGTGCCCGTGCCGGTACTCCAAGGGGTCGGGCGTTGATGCGGCGACGAACGCTGTTCCTGCTCGTCATCAGCTCGGTGACGCTGTTTGCCAGTTACGCGTTTGCGCAAATCCAAGGCGGATTCCTGCCCTGGTTTCTGTTCTATTTCCTCTGTTCGTTGTTCATCTACGAAGTGATTACGTACGCGGTAGGAGTTCAATTTGTCAGCACGGAGCGAAAGTTGTCGGCCACCCGGCTGAGCGCCGGGCAGACGCTGGCGATTCAGGTATACGGCAAGCGGACAGGCCTCTGGCCGTTGTTCTGGCTAAGGGTGAGCGAAGACCTCCCGCAGCGTTGGCAGTTGCAAGCCGAAGGCGCGGACACTGTCCTGCAGCCGCTCTGGAAGCGGGAATTTAGCCTGACCTACCAGGTCCGCGGCGTGCAGCGCGGTCTGTACGTGGTGGGGGACACCTATCTGGAGACGGGAGACCTACTCGGACTGGTGCGCTGCGGTCGCAGAGAGAAGCGAAAGGCGGAAGTTCTGGTCTATCCAAAAGTCGTGCCAGTTTCCGGATGGACCGGGTATCAACCGGAAGAACTGGGCTTGCGCCATCCGACTCGGCGCCGGGCAGAGGAATCGACGAACGTGCTCGGCGTGCGCGACTACGTACCGGGAGACCGGCTGAGCCGGATTCACTGGCCGGCGAGTGCGCGCAAGGGAACGCTCCAGGCGAAGGAGTTTGAACTCCACGTCGCAAGTGAACTGATGTTTGTCCCGGACTTGACGAAGTCGAGTTTCCGCGGACAAGATCCGGCGCTGTTTGAGCTGGAAATGACGATTGTGGCCTCGTTGATGAAGCACGCCTACGATTTGCACCGGACATTTGGCGCAACGCTCTACGGCAAACAACTTACGACATTTCCCACGGGCTGCGACGAGGCCCTCTTTCTCCGCTGCATGGAAGCGCTGGCTTTGGCCGATGCGGACGGTACCGTCGATTTTGCCCAGAGCCTGGTCCGAATCGCGCAAGAGACGCCGCTCGGGACCACGCTCGTGGTCGCGTCGCCGCGGTTGGATAAAGACGTGGCTGTCGCGGCGGAACTCGTGCGCCGCAAGGCGCAAGTCGAGTGGTTTATCCCGGTGTCAGCAGGCGGCGAACTCGGCGACGAACAGCGCAAGGGACTCGCGATGCTGCAGGCTGCGCGGGTTAACGTCTATCTGATTGGCTCGGAGGACCAGCTCGGAGCGCTGAAACGGGGAGGTGTACAGCGTGTCGGCAGCCTATGACCATCCCGCGTCGACTCCGCTTCGGATCTTTTCGGCCCTCGCCTTCGGGGTGTGGTTATGGATGTTCCTGCCGCCGATGGCAGACCTGGAGCTCGTGACCGACGTCGCATCGTTCACCGTTGTGTTCATCCCGTTGGTGATTGGTCAGATGACGCCGTGGCGGTGGCTGCGCTTCGTCCTGGCGCTGTTGGCGACGGAGCTGTACATGGTCCGGTACTTCGCCCCAGGGATGGATGTCCTCGGCGGACTGCTCCAAGTCACCCAGGTCGAGTTTGCCGAAGTACGCGCGATGTTGAGTCCGCCCGGGGCGGCACTGGTCGATCCGCTGCAGACCCACGCCTTCCTCTGGTCCATTTGCGCCATCTACTGGCTCGTCGCTTACGCGGGCAGGCGCACTCGGTTGTGGGTGTTCTACAATCTATTGGCCGTTGTCGTCCTTGCGATTATCGATGGAAATACATCGGTTCATCCGAACCTCGAAATTGTCGTCATTCTGATCCTGTTCATCAGTAATCTGGGTGTGTTGCAGTATCAAAAGCTGCGCGGGCACTTGCTGTACGCCGTCGACAGCGCGCAAACGGCCCGCTTTTTCACTCCGCTCGCCGTACTCCTCGCTGTCTGCCTGACTGCCGCCTGGGTCTTGCCTAAGGCCGGTCCGGCGTGGGCTGACCCCACCAGGGCCATCGCTTCCTGGCGCGGCAATGCAACGGGGAATGCCGTGCAGATGATAGGGTATCAGGAGGACAATTCGCATCTTGGTGGCTCGTTTATCCAGAACCACGACCAGGTCCTGAGCATGGTGAGCGACTACCCTGCGTACCTGCGCGGCAAAGTGTACTCGATTTACAACGGGAAGGGTTGGGAAACCGGGTACACCCCGTACGCCGACGTGACCGTGGGCGAGTACCCCCCGTTCGCCGACGTGGCCGTGGGCGAATCGTTTGCAGAGTTCGGAACGGACCCGAAGAAATTGCCCGGAAGAACGGTCCAACAGAAAATTGAGGTGTTGTCGGACGGACTCCACGCGCGGACCTTGTTTGGCGCGTACTCCATGCAAAAGGTAAGCGGGCTTGACGTTCCACAAGGAACCGCCCTCCAGGTGGAGACCGATTCGGATGTGGTCTACGGCCCGCCGTTGCGCAAAGGGCAGACGTACACGGTTACCAGTTACGAGATGGCCAATCCATTTTCCAAGCTGGAGAAGCTTCCTAATTTGCCGCCGGACAGAAGCAGCGCGTTTCCGAACGACATTCGCAGGCAATACCTCATCTTGCCGGAGGTACCAGAACGGGTGCGCCAGTTGGCGGAGAAAGTGGCGGGAAACAGCCGCAACGAGTACGACATTGTGGTGAAAATCCGCGACTACCTGCGCAGCAATTACACGTATGAAACACAAGGGATCCCGGTGCCGCAGGGCAACGAGGACTACGTGGATCAGTTCCTGTTTGAGTCGCGAAAAGGGTATTGCAACAACTTCTCCAGCGCGATGGCGGTCATGTTGCGGACGCTTGGGATTCCCACGCGCTGGGTCACTGGGTTTGCGGAAGGCACGCTGGACACCACCTACAGCGGATCGGGCTTCCGGTACATCTACGAGAACTCGGACGCCCACTCTTGGGTCGAAGTGTACTTCCCAAACGTCGGCTGGGTGCCGTTTGACCCGACGCCGAACTTCTACATGCCGTTTGCGCCGGCCGTCACTTCGGACAACACTCCGTCGACGCCGGCCACAACAGAGCCAGACAAGCCGTCAAAACCCAAACCGCTGCGCAACCTTGACTCTGACCCCGCGTCGACGAACGCAAGCCAGGGCGATTCGGTCGACTGGAGCGCCGTGATGCGAACGGCGGCATACGTTGTCCTCGCGCTGGC
>CAZYAH010000163.1:0-4968 GCA_964645595.1 uncultured Alicyclobacillaceae bacterium
TGTACCTGAAGGAAATCGGGCGTGTTCCGCTGTTGTCCGCTGCGGAAGAAATTGAATTGGCCAAGCGGATTGAGCAGGGGGACGAAGAGGCGAAGCGCCGCTTGGCGGAGGCAAATCTCCGACTGGTGGTCAGTATCGCGAAACGGTACGTTGGACGCGGAATGTTGTTCCTTGACCTGATCCAGGAAGGGAACCTCGGGTTAATCAAGGCTGTTGAAAAGTTTGACTACCGAAAAGGGTACAAGTTCAGCACCTACGCTACCTGGTGGATTCGCCAGGCGATTACTCGAGCGATTGCAGACCAGGCTCGTACCATTCGAATTCCGGTTCACATGGTAGAAACCATTAACAAGCTGATTCGCGTCTCTCGCCAGCTTCTCCAGGAGTTGGGCCGCGAACCGACGGCCGAGGAGATTGCTGCAGAGATGGACTTGAGTCCGGAAAAAGTGCGGGAAATCCAGAAAATTGCACAGGAGCCTGTTTCCTTGGAGACGCCCATCGGGGAAGAGGACGACTCTCACCTCGGCGACTTTATCCCCGACGATGAGGCGCTGGCTCCGGCAGATGCCGCAGCCTATGAACTGTTGAAGGAACAGTTGGAGGATGTGCTGGACACGCTCACGGAGCGGGAAGAGAACGTCCTGCGGCTGCGCTTTGGATTGGACGACGGACGCACTCGCACTTTGGAGGAAGTTGGGAAAGTATTCGGTGTAACGCGTGAACGAATCCGCCAAATCGAGGCAAAAGCGCTGCGAAAGCTCCGCCACCCCAGCCGCAGCAAACGGCTGAAGGACTTTTTGGAGTAGGCGGGCGCTCTGCACAAGGAAGGCCGTCTTGTCGCAAGGCGGCCTTCGCCTTTATGGCGGGAACCGTAGGCGAGGCTTCGGTCTCGGGCGTCAAAAGCCCACCGTCATCGAGTTTGTGCAAAAGTGTTTGCAAGCGCTTTCTTAGCCTAAGTATAATGGAGGCGCGGGATAGGGAGGGGAATATTTTATGGATTTTGAACTTTCGAAAGAGCAGAAAATGATCTGCGATACGGTTCGGGAATTTGCGGAAGCGGAGATTGCGCCGATTGCGGCGGAATTGGACGAACAGTCTCGCTTTCCTATCGAAGTTTTTGAGAAGATGGGCAAGCTCGGCCTATTGGGACTGCCAATTCCCGAGGAATACGGCGGCGCCGGGGCCGACATGGTGAGCTATTGCCTTGCGGTGGAGGAGATTGGACGGGCGTGTGGCGGGACCGGGCTGAGTTACGAAGCGCACGTGTCCCTGGCGTGTGTGCCGATCTTGCTGTACGGTACGGAAGAACAGAAGCAAAAATACCTGGTGCCGCTAGCCTCCGGACAAGGACTGGGCGCGTTCGGTCTAACGGAACCCGGCGCAGGTTCGGATGCGGGTGGAACGCGGACCACTGCGGTCCGCGATGGCGACGAATGGGTTATCAACGGCAACAAGGTGTTCATCACCAACGGCGGCTACGCGAAGACGGTCGTTTTGACTGCCGTGACGGACAAGGAGAACCATGGCATCAGCGCATTTATCGTGCCAACGGACACGCCAGGCTTTTCTGTGTCGAAGGCGTACGACAAGATGGGAATGCGTGCATCCAACACCGTAGAACTGATTCTGGAGGACGTCCGGGTTCCGGCGGAGAATTTGCTCGGTCCGCTAAACGCCGGCTTCAAGCAGTTTTTGTCGACGCTCGACGGTGGCCGAGTGGCGATTGCAGCCTTGGCGGTTGGAATTGCGCGAGCAGCCTTTGAGTCGGCGCTCGAGTATGCGAAACACCGCGTTCAGTTTGGTCAGTCGATTTCGAAGTTTCAGGCTATCCAGCATAAATTGGCGGACATGGCCATGCACATCGACTTGGCAAGAAACGCGGTTATGAAGGCAGCGTGGCTGAAGGACCAAGGGAAGCCCTACACACTGGAGGCGGCCTATGCCAAGCTGTTCGCGTCCGAGATGTGCACAAACACGTGCCTGCAAGCCATTCAGATTCTGGGCGGCAACGGATATATGAAAGAGTACCCGGTTGAGCGCCACTTGCGGGACGCGAAGCTGATTGAAATCGGTGAAGGAACGTCGGAGATTCAGCGGTTGGTGATTGCCCGTCAACTCGGCTGCTAAACGGCGCAGGAGAACAAATCTGGGAGAGGTCCACGTGCCTCTCCTCTTTGTGTTTTGTTTCTGTTCTATCGCCACTTCTAAGCCTGGCGGTTTGTCCGTACATTTTTAGAGATATTGGCATGTGGTCCAAGCGGTACGGATGAACTCCATAGGGGGCGCTGTGCTTGTTGCGAAGCGTGCTGTTGATTGGATTGGCGTTTGTTATTGTCTGCGCCCTGGCTTATCTGGCGGTGGTTTGGGCGGCGAACGATATACGGCGCCGTGGACGCAGAGAACGGCCGGTTCCTTCGGATGTCGCCATCATTCTCGGCGCCTACACCGATGGCCTTCGCCCGAGCAGGACGCTGAAGCTGCGCTTGCGAGCAGGTTTGGATTTGTATCGTCAGGGGTACATGTCGTATTTTATTGTCAGTGGCGGCCGCGGAGCGGATGAAACGGTGACGGAATCGAGATCCATGAAGCGATTCCTCGTCTTAAACGGCGTTCCGCCCGGTGTCATTTTCGAAGAAGGGCGTTCCAGCGATACTTGGGAGAACCTTGTGAACAGCCGCCGCGTAATGCGAGAGTGCAATTTCAACAAGGCCATCATCGTGACGAGTGACTATCACCTACCGCGCGCGCTGGCGGTGGCCAAGCAGTTGGAGATGGACGTGTCCGGGTTTGCCGCCCGGTCGTCGCAGGCCGAGTTCCGGTACGCGATTCGAGAAGTGCTCGCACGAATCCAATATACGTTAAAGGGCCAAGCGGCCCTGAGCCGGAAAGGAAGTAGCTGATTGACAATTCGACTGTCCAAGCGGTTGCAGTGGCTGGCAGACCGCGTCCCGTCCGGCGCCCGGCTGGCGGATGTCGGTACGGATCACGCGCTGTTGCCGATGAGCCTGGTGGAGACCCGTACGGTGTCATTCGCCGTGGCCACGGATGTGCTTCCCGGCCCATACCGGACTGCGCTGAACAACGTCGCGAAGCGCGGGCTCGAGGATGCAATCTCTGTCCGCCTTGGGAACGGACTTTCAACGGTGGCTCCCAGCGAGGTGGACACGGTGGTCATCGCCGGTATGGGTGGCGCGACAGCCACAACCATTCTGAAAAATTCCCCAGCGGTAGTGCGAACGGTTCAACGCCTGCTTCTGCAACCGATGAATGCGTCGGGCGCCTTGCGCAGGTGGCTGTGCGAAGCTGGCTTCGGCATCTACGAAGAAGAGATTGTCGCGGATGACGGGCGGTTTTACGAATTGATTGCAGCAGACAGGTCCACGCCGCCGTTGCGCCCCTACGAACCGTTCAAGGACATACCCGATGGCTTTGAACTGGCCAGCGAATTCGGACCGATGTTGTTGCAGGCAACCGATGCCGCGACGACGTCTTACTTCCGCCAGTTGACTGAGCATCTGCAGGAGCGGCTCAGCGAACTGGAGAAAGGACTGTCGGAATCGGCGCGTGAACGGCGCAGCGTTGTGCGCAAACAGCTGCAGTTTCTTGGGCAGTGGGCAGTTTGTCTGAAGCAGGAGGGTGGTTATGCGTAAAGGAGTGACTGCGCGGGACATCATTCGCCGTCTGGATCAGCTGGCGCCGCCGTCCCTGGCGATGCAGGGGGATCGGATCGGACTACAGGTGGGTCGGCTGGACAAGCCGGTGGCCAGGGTCTGGTTGGCGTTGGATCCGTCGCCAGCCGTGATTCAGGCAGCCGTGAACAGCGGCGCGGATCTCTTGATTACTCACCACGCTCTGCTCTACCATCCGGTGTCCCGAATTGACACGCAAACGGCGCGCGGGGCGGCTATCGCTTCTGCGTTGGCACATGACTTGACTATCTACACCGCCCACACTAACCTCGACATCGCCGAGGGCGGTGTGAACGATGTTCTGGCCGAGCTGTTTGGATTGACAGATGTCGAGGTTCTCGACCGCATGCAAAACGAACGGCTCCGCAAGTTGGTGGTGTTTGTGCCGGAAAGCCATCACCAGGCAGTTCTCGACGCGGTCTGCCAAGCCGGTGCCGGTCACATTGGCAACTATAGCCACTGTTCCTTCAATTGCAAGGGGTTTGGTACGTTTCTCCCCGAACAAGGTACCAAGCCATACATTGGCGAAGTGGGCAGGCTCGAGCGCACCGATGAAATCCGGCTCGAAACCATTGTGCCCGAAGGTCGGGTGGAAGCCGTCGTTCGGGCAATGCTGGCAGCGCACCCGTATGAGGAAGTCGCGTACGACCTGTATCCGCTTGAGCTAATGGGGAAACCCTACGGATTGGGACGAATCGGAAACTTGGAACAATCCGTTTCACTGGAGGAGTTTGCCTCATTCGTGAAACAAGTGCTAAACCTTTCCCATATCCGATTCGGGGGAGATCCTCAGCATCGCGTTCAACGCGTCGCCGTGCTGGGCGGCTCTGGCGGAAAGTGGGCAAAGCAGGCGCTGGCGAATGGGGCTGACGTGCTGGTCACAGCCGACTGCGACCATCACCTGGTCGCGGAGGCGTGGCAGGACGGGCTGGCAATTGTGGATGCAACGCACGCCTCTCTGGAACGGCCTGTGTTGGAACGCCTGCGGAAAGAATTGGCGGCGGAATTCGGTAGCGAAGTACAATTTACAGTGGCAGACGTGGTGGAAGATCCGTTTCACTGGAGATGAACGCAAGCGTAACCACATCGTTTCCAAATTCCCCATTCGTTTGTGCTTGAACTGACTGCAGCGCTTGCGTTATACTCGTACGTGCTGAACAGAAGAGGAAAGTAAGCTGGGCAACCGCCGGTGCAGTGTCGAAAGACCGCACGGGAGGAAAGTCCGAGCTCCACAGGGCAGGGTGCCGGATAACGTCCGGCGGGAGCAATCCTAGGGAAA
>CAZYAH010000164.1:0-4956 GCA_964645595.1 uncultured Alicyclobacillaceae bacterium
GCATGGCGGGGCTTGGGTTCCTGTACACGAACCAGGACACGCTGTCCCTCGGCGTCGGGGTGATGGTCAGCGATTTGAAAAAGAAGCGGGTGAAACCGTACCAGGTGTTGGACGCCCTCAAGCAACACCCGATGATTCGGCGGCTCATCCAGGGCGGGGAAGTCAAGGAGTACTCCGGGCACCTGATTCCGGAAGGCGGCTACAATTCGATGCCCGCGTTGTCGGGCGATGGCTGGATGATTTGCGGCGACGCGGCGCAGATGGTCAACGCTGTGCACCGGGAAGGCACGAACCTCGCGGTGACGTCCGGGCGATTGGCCGGCGAGACGGCCATTCTCGCGCACCAGCGGGGGGATTTTTCGGCGCCCACGCTGGAAGCGTACGACAGAGCAGTTCGCGAGTCGTTTATCCACAAAGACCTGAAGAAGTACCGTGGCGTGCACAGCCTGTTGGCGTCCGGGGAGTCGGAGACTCTGTTCGGGAAACTGCCGGAGGCGCTCAACGAGGCGGCCTACGAGATGCTGTTGGTGGACGGGGTGCCAAAGAAGCATAAGCAGAAGCGTGCCATCCGTCGACTCCGCGATGCGGCTGGCGGGCGCGTAGATTTGCTGCGACTCGGCCTCAAGGGATGGAGGGCGATGAACGGATGAGTGCGAGCATTGAGGAGCGTCTGTTTACCATCCGCTACAAGGCGGACGACAAATCGCATCTGATTATCCAAAACCAGGACGTGTGCGCCCGGTGCGAGACGAAGGAGTGCAATTTCTTCTGTCCCTCGGACGTCTACCTCTGGCACGAGGACGAGCGAATGACATCGGTCGCGTACGAAAACTGCATCGAGTGCGGGACGTGTCGGCTGGCGTGTCCCTTCTACAACATCGAGTGGGTGTATCCAAAAGGCGGCTACGGCATTACCTACAAGTATGGATAAAGAACTCGTTCGGCAAGGCTGGTACTGGTGAAATGCGGGCAGGGAGGTGAGGAAGGTGAACTGGCAAAAAGACGCCAAAGTGTACACTCGGCAGCTCGGCAAGTCCTCGGTCAAGGTCGACTTTCCTTCGCTGGAGCATTTCGTCGAGGACGTGGTGGACGCAGGGATTGACACTGTGCGCATGGACACATTTGCGAAGGTCCGGGAGAGTGAACTCTCCTTCGTCCACTACGTCACGTTCACGCTCTACGTAACGGCGTACGACTTTGCGCGGAAGGTGCTCTACGAGTACGAAGAGCCGCTGGGGACCCGGGCCACGGCCGACCTGTCCGTAACTGATCCGGTGCTCGGAGAAGCGGCCAGCGCCCGCCGCGAACAGGTGGAACAGACGTTGCGCCAAGCCGGTCTGAGAGTCCGTTACGGGCGTTACCTTGCGCACGCTGAGCCGTAAATCGCGCGGTCGCTCGGCACAAACTTTGTGATGGCACTCGTTTTGGTACACCATGCGTCCGCCTCCGCGAGGCACTTACAAATTTGCCCCGCGCGAGGTGGACGTTTGTGTTCCCGCAGCCAGGCTGTGTAACACATTCATTGCCATGCCAAAAATTGCACACCTCGTCGGCGGTTGTGATATAATGGCCTTATACTCAAATTGATACACCCACAATGGCACTCTCAGGAAGGGCCGAATTTCGTTCCGGTGACACGGACGAAAGCGGGGGACCCAACATCTTGGGGTGAATTTTCGGCCTGCGCCAGCAGGCTGGAATAGGCATTCGGTGGCCTCGGGCCGAAACCGGTGCAACCTGTGCCGAACCCGTCAGCTAACCTCGTAGGCGAATACGCGGAGGATGCTATTCTTTCCTTCCTTGTTTACCCAGCAGCTTGTTTCGCAGCATTACTTCGCAGCAGATGGAACTGAATACAACAGGTGACACGGCTCAGGGATTGTCCATCCGGGTAAGCTTCGCCATTGGTTCTCGAGCGCCTTCCACGGGTGTACCGTCAGGGAATGCAGCGATGCGGTCTGTCGTTTGCCAAATCTGAACCAGGGAAGGAGATTGAATGGACAAATTCGCAGTGCAATTTGTCGGTGTCCACAAGTCGTATGGCGATTCCGTTGTCGTTGCGGATCTCAGTCTGAATATTCAGCGCGGGCAACTGGTTACGCTGATAGGTCCGTCTGGATGCGGGAAGACGACGACCTTGAAGATGATCAACCGGTTGGTCGAGCCGACCAGAGGGCAAATCTTCGTCGAGGGGCGGGATATCCGTTCCGTAGATCCAGTCGAACTTCGCCGCAACATCGGCTACGTGATTCAGCAAATCGGGCTGTTTCCGCACATGACCATTGAGGAAAACATCGGTCTGGTCCCGCGGCTGAAAGGTGTAGACCGGGCCAAAATTGTCCGCCGCACGGAAGAGTTGCTGGACCTCATCGGGCTTGACCCGGCGAAGTTTCGTTCCCGTTACCCGCGCGAACTCAGCGGCGGGCAACAACAGCGCGTCGGCGTGGCGCGGGCGCTTGCGGCTGATCCATCAATTGTCCTGATGGATGAGCCGTTCAGCGCACTGGATCCCATTTCGCGCGAGCAGCTTCAGGATGAACTGCTCAAACTTCAATCGGCGCTGCAAAAAACCATCGTGTTTGTCACACACGACATGGACGAAGCGCTGAAAATCGCCGACTGCATTGTGCTCATGAAAGACGGCAAGCTGGTTCAGGTGGCGTCGCCAGATCAGCTGCTGCGCCATCCGGCGAACGACTTTGTCCGCGAGTTTGTCGGTGAACAGCGATTCCAGAAATCAGCGGCGCTCTCCGTGGCAAAGGAGGCCATGATCACGGCGGTGACAGTCTCTCCGGCCCGCGGACTCGCGGAGTGCATCCGGCTGATGCAGCGGCACCGGGTCAACGGTTTGATTGTTACAGACAAGGTCGGCCGCTTCCTCGGCGTGGTTGGAACGGAGGAGATCTACAAGCACTACGGGAACGAGTCGGCCAAAGTCGCCGACGTCATGCGCACCGATGTGCCGGTGGCCCGCGCGGACACGCCAATGAGTGTGGTGCTTTCCCTGTTGGGAAGAGAGGGGCGCGGGTACTTGCCGGTTTTGGACGACGATGCGAAATTGCTCGGTGTCGTCACCCGGGCGAGCGTGATCAACCTGCTTGCGACACCGTACACAGAGGAGGGAGAGCAGCTTGAACTTGCTGTTACAGACACTGGCGGACAACTGGAGTGATCTCGTAGGTGCCACCGTACAACACGTCTACTTGTCTCTGGTCGCTCTGCTTGCTGGGTGCCTTATCGCAATTCCGCTCGGCATTTTCATCACCCGCCACGAGCGCCTAGCCCAGCCAATCATCACGGTGGTGTCGATTATCCAGACCATTCCCAGCCTGGCGCTGCTCGGGTTCATGATTCCGCTGTTTGGAATCGGCACGCTGCCTGCCGTGATTGCGCTGACGTTGTACGCCTTGCTGCCGATTCTGCGCAACACGTACACCGGGATCAAAGAAGTGGATAAGGCGGCCATCGAGTCTGGCGTCGGCATGGGAATGACGCGGCGCCAGATTCTCTGGATGGTGGAGTTGCCGCTCGCGCGCAACGTCATCATGGCCGGCGTGCGGACGTCCGCTGTGCTGACGATTGGCGTCGCGACACTGGCCACGTTTATCGGCGCAGGGGGACTCGGCGACCTCATCATGCGCGGCATTGCCATGATTGACACGCCGCTGATTCTGACGGGAGCCATCCCGGCGGCGCTGTTGGCGATTGTGTTTGACCTGTTGCTGATGGGCCTGGATTGGCTGATGACTCCGCGCGGCTTGCGCAAATCGCGCTCCATCGCGGCAGAACCCGGCCGTTTGCAGTAGTCCGCGGATCTGACATGTCGCGCGAACTTGCGCAAATTTCGAGAGGGGATGATTGGCAAGGTGTTCAGAACGATGCAGCGTTGGTTGACGCAACGGGTCTTTCGGGGAGCAATGGCCGTGCTGGCAACGGCGGGCCTGACACTTGGGGTGACGGCCTGCGGTACCGGAACGGGCTCATCCAACACCATTGTTGTCGGCGGCAAGAACTTCACGGAACAGGACATCATGGCGGATATGCTGAAGCTGTTGATTGAACACGACACCAAGCTGCACGTGCAGTTGAAGACGTGGCTGGACAGCAACGTGACCTGGAACTCGTTCAAGGACAACAAGATTGACGTCTACGTCGAATACACGGGCACCGGGCTCGTCAACATCCTCAAGGAGCCGGCCATGACGGATCCGCAGAAGGTGTACGACGAGGTGAAAAAGCAGTTCGAGGAAAAATACCACGTCACCTGGCTGGATCCAATCGGCTTTAACAACACGTACGCGATGGCGATGCGCGAGGATGAGGCGCAAAAGTACGGGATTTCGACCATCTCCGACCTGGCGGCCAAGTCCAATCAGCTTGTCCTTGGCACGGAACAGGAGTTCATCACGCGGGAAGACACCCTGAAGGCCATGAACAAGCTGTACAATACTCACTTCAAGGACATCAAGACGATGGACATTGGCCTCAAATACAAGGCGCTGGTGGACGGGAATGTGGATGTCATCGACGCATTCTCGACGGACGGCAAAATCCCGGCCAACCATCTCGTCATCCTGAAGGATGACAAGCACCTGTTCCCGCCGTACTACGCGGTGCCGATTGTGCACGACAGCGTCCTCCAGGCGCATCCGGAACTGAAGGACGTGTTGAACAAGCTCGCCGGCAAGATTGACGACACAGAGATGCAGAAGTTGAACGAGGCGGTGGACGTCCAGCACAAGAAGGCCATGGATGTCGCCCGGGAGTGGCTCCAAGCACACGGGTTGTTGTAGTAACAGAAACGTAGCGAGTCCCTGGATCCGTGACGGCTATTTGATGACGTTGGCCAATCGAGGAACGTCGTCAAGGATCCAGGGACTTATTGTGTGTGATAACCACATCTGGTGAAACATTTCTTCGATTTCTTGCATCTATAGGGCAAAGACCCACTGAAAG
>CAZYAH010000165.1:0-4954 GCA_964645595.1 uncultured Alicyclobacillaceae bacterium
ACGATGGAACCGTACACCAGCGCTTCCGCGTCTCGCACCTCCACATACACGGTCACGTCCGGCTGGTGGACGTCCACCTTCAGCGTCCGAAGCGCACGCAGCGCACGCGCTCCCAGTTCCCGGGCCAGTTCCGGCGAGTTCAGAGGAAAGCGCTTGTTGGGACGCTTCACCTCAACCTTGAATGTCTTCGCGCCATTGGTCTGTATCTCCCGTTGCAACAGCTCAACCACAGCGCTAGCCATCGCGTCGACGTCGAGCGCTGCCACCGTGGCTGGGCTCAAAGATACGATGCCGAACACATTGCGGAGCCGGGAAATCACGACGTCGGCTGTTCCGTCCTCGGTCGTCACAACCACGCGCCCGCTCGTTCGGTGCAACTCTGTATGATTCAGTCCAGCGAGTGACTGGCGAATGTTGCGCTCGAGCGTCCGCTCAAAGTCCGATCGGTTCTTGCCTTTCAGGCTGATTTCGCCATAGCGAACGATAATGTGCTGTGTCATATTCCACTACCTTTCCAAATCGATAAGCCACCGCACCTGCGACTCGACAATCTCCAGCGCGCGTTGTACATCGGAAGCGCTGTGCCAGGGACCCAACGAAAAGCGCAGTGTTCCGTTAATCTCTGCAGCGGGCAGTTTCATCGCGGCGAGCACGTGGCTCCCCTTTGTATGACCGCCTCGCGTGGAACATGCAGATCCGGTGGATACGTACAATCCGTGCGCCTCCAGGGAGTGGACAAGCACTTCGCCTTTCAATCCGGAGAATGATGCGCTGACAATGTACGGGGATTTCGGATTCGGCCGATGAACTGTGCAGCGCGGCAGTCTGCTCAGCCCTTCACACAGCTCTGCGGACAGGCGGGACACGTGTTCCCAGTTTTGGCCTGCATTGCGAGCAGACAATTCGGCAGCTGTCCCCATCGCGACAATGCCAATCAGGTTTTCCGTACCGGACCTGAGGCCATCCTCCTGCCCCCCGCCGTACACCAGCGGCGAGATTTCGACGCCGTGCCGGATGTACAGCGCACCGACGCCTTTGGGCGCACCGATTTTGTGCCCGGAGACGCTGTACAGGTCAACCGGAAGGTCCCGGATGCCGCCCGGCACTTTGCCGAACGCCTGGATGCCGTCGACGTGAAACAACACTTTCGGCCGTTCTTTCAATGCCGCGCCAATCTCCGCAATCGGCAGGATGGCGCCCGTCTCATTGTTGACGTGCATCACGCTGACCAGGACGGTATCGTCCGTCACAGCGTCCAAAATGCGATCCGCTTTGACGCTGCCGTCCGGTTCCGGCGCCACGTATGTAACTCGCCACCCCTCCCGCTCGAGTGCCCGAAATGGTTCCAGCACGGACGGGTGTTCAATCTGCGTGGTGACGAGGTGGCGTCCTCGCTCCCGATAGCGGCGAGCCGTCCCGAAAATCGCCAGGTTATTCGCTTCCGAACCGCCTCCAGTAAAGACAATGCGTCCACGTCCAACGCCGAGCGCTTTCAGGACCTGCGCACGGGCGGCCTTCAGCCGCTCCTCGGCCTCCAATCCCTTGCGATGCAATGACGAAGGGTTGCCAAACACGCCGAATGTGTCGACAATGACACGCTGCACTTCCGGCAACAGCGGCGCGGTGGCTGCTGTATCGAAGTAAAGTTCATCCATATGGAAATGCTCCTTTTGGCAGGGTCAATGTCCTACCTCTTAGCTTACATGAAACAACCACCAAACCAAAATCCAACGAAAAAGGGCACGCCGAGAGCGTGCCCGTTGCCGATTTGTTTAACTGTGCAAGGGGTTAGCGCGCGTTCACCACTTCGGTGCGCCGCATCGCTTCGTCCACGCCGACCAGCGAGACCAGGTCGACAATCCGGCAAGAGTATCCCCACTCGTTGTCGTACCAGGCCAGGACTTTCACCGTGTTGCCGCCCATGACCATGGTGGAAGCGCCATCGACAATCGCAGATCTGCTGTCCCCGTTGAAGTCGATAGAAACGAGCGGCTCCTCCGTATAGCCGAGAATTCCCGACAACGATGTCGCTGCCGCGGCTTGCAGAGCGGTGTTCACCTGTTCCGCAGTGACTTCCTGCTTGACCTGTACGACGAGATCGACAATCGAGACATTTGGCGTCGGAACGCGGAGAGCAATGCCGTTCAGTTTGCCTTTGAGCTCCGGAATCACCAGGCCGATGGCCTTGGCAGCTCCCGTGCTGGTGGGAATGATGGACTGCCCACACGCCCTGGCGCGGCGCAAATCCTTGTGAGGATTGTCCAAATTGCGTTGGTCGTTCGTATATGCGTGCACTGTCGTGACGAGTCCGCTCTGAATTTCGAACGCCTCGTGCAACACTTTGACAACCGGCCCCAGACAGTTCGTGGTACACGATGCACCGGAGAGGATGCGGTGCGACTGCGGATTGTATCCGTCGTCGTTTACTCCCATCACAATCGTCGCATCGGCGTCACCCTCGGACTTGGCGGGTGCGGTAATGACGACTCTCTTCGCCCCCTGAGCCAGGTGAACACCTGCCGTCTCCCGAGTTCGGAACTTTCCGGTCGCCTCGACCACCACGTCAATGTCCAGATCAGCCCACGGCAACACCGACGGATCTCGCGTGGAGAAGACTCGCGTGTTCTGTCCGTCGACCCGCCAGCCGTCTGCAGTGAGTTCGATTTCCCGGTTCCACGTGCCGTGGATGGAATCGTACTTCAACAAGTGCGCGAGAGTTTCCGAATCGGCCGTGCCGTTGACTGCAACGACTTCCATGCCGCCCACCTCAACGGCGCGGCGGTAGACCATTCTCCCGATCCTGCCAAATCCGTTGATTGCTACACGAATTGTCATTCTGTCAAACGTCCCTTCTCTTGGTGCAGGTGTCCGATTTCAACGACGCAATTCCAGTGCTTCACCCCTATATTACACAAAGAGAAGGAAATGTTCCATACTAAAAATCAGGATGACGAAAATTAGTATGTCACAATTCACCGGACGAATTGATGATTCGTGTACAGATAGTGAATCCCCATCAAAAGAAAGATCAGTCCAGCAACGAGACACGCAATCGCGAGATTTCTCAGCACCGCTCTCCCACCTTACAATTGGCAGTCCAGCACTGCAAACCGTTCGCCCATGCCGCCTGGCAAGACCAGTTGCTTGAACTGCAGCGCAAAGCGCCGATACTCCTCGGGACGAAGCGATTTCGCAGCCTCTTCCAGTTCTCCTGCGATTCCTTGGTCCAGCAGGAATTTTCCTTGCGCGACAATCTCGACCTTTCGAAAACCTGCCTTCTTTGCGGCATCAGCGGCGTAATCCCAGTGGACGTCTGCCGTCAGATCCACTTCACCGGGCCGTTCCAACACGTCCGTCACAGAGTGCCTGGAATAGCCGCGCAAGGTCCCGCGGGGGCGAATCCCTGCGGCCCACTCTTCAAGGAAAATTCCATAGTCAATAAAGACTGCGCGGAGCGGACTACCGAACCTTCTGCAGTCTGCAAAAAATGCGGAGTATTCTGGGCAAATCTCCGCTTCTTCCCCGTCCGAAATCGGCAACCAGCGGTCCGCCAACCTAGTCAGCGATGCTTCGGCCGGGCGCCATTCCCAGCGAAACTCGCCATTTACCGCCGTGACACACGCTTGCTCCCACCGCCCAAAATTCTTGCGCACCTTCTCCACCGGCAAAGCGTCCAGGACTTCGTTGGCAATCAGCACGGTCGGTACCATCGGGTCCGGCAGGCTCCAGCGCACCTGCAAGCGGCCTCCGAGTTCGCTTAGCGCCTGCCTTTGCACGCCGGCCAGCTTAACGGATGGCTCAACGATACAGTAAGTGACCATTACATTCCCGGGCACGTGGGCCGACAAGTACGCACAGAGATTTCGAGCCAATTCCCCTTGGCCAGCGCCAAGTTCGACGACCTGCAGTTGGTCAGGTTCACCGAACTCCTGCCAGCACTTGTAAACATAGCGGCCCATTACTCTCGCAAACAATGGACTTTGGGCAGCTGTATAGAAGTCGCCCCCTTCACCGCCAATGGACACCGCTTCGTTGTAATAGCCATGAGGGTGGTACAGCGCCACCCTCATGAATTCGGAAAACGGCAGAACCCCTTTATGTGCTATCGTGTCAAGAAGTTGTTCTTGCACGATGTTGCGGGACATGACATCACTTCCGTTCAATAACCTCGTCAATCAATCCGTAGGCTTTGGCTTCATACGCGTCCATAAACCGATCCCGATCCGTATCCTGTTGGACGCGTTCCAGCGGTTGCCCGGTTCGCTCACTCAAAATCTTGTTCAACCGATCCCGGGTTTTCAAAATATGCTCGGCGTGGATCTGAATGTCCGTGGCCTGCCCGCGGGCGCCGCCGAGAGGCTGGTGAATCATCACTTCCGAATTCGGCAACGCATACCGCTTTCCTTTCGCCCCAGCCGCCAACAGCACTGCCGCCATGCTCGCAGCCATGCCGATGCACATGGTCGACACATCGGGCTTGATGTGCTGCATGGTATCGTAAATGGCCAGTCCTGCAGAAACGGAGCCTCCTGGACTGTTTATGTACATCTGGATATCCTTGTCCGGGTCCTCCGCAGCGAGGAACAAAAGCTGCGCCACAACGGCATTCGCAACGTCGGCGTCAATCGGGGTGCCGAGGAAAATGATCCGGTCTTTGAGCAACCGCGAATAAATGTCGTAACTGCGCTCCCCGCGCGCGGTTTGTTCAATGACAATCGGTACCAGGCTCACGTTCTCCATCCTCCAATCTATTGTTTCCAATATATCCAGCCTTCCCATCCCCAGTATGGCGCATCCCACCGAATTAGTCAAGGATAGTCAAAGTCAAACATTCAGTCGTTGCTATTTGGACACACTAGTTTCAACGTAAAGGAGGTTTGTTGTTGATGCAGAAGAATATCGGTGTGGCCGATCAGTACCTGCGCCTAGTCAGTGGATTGGTCGCTTTGGCCGG
>CAZYAH010000166.1:0-4900 GCA_964645595.1 uncultured Alicyclobacillaceae bacterium
TCGGATGGACGGATACCTACTGGGGCATCATGTTTCCCGGCATGATTGAGGCGTTCGGCGTGTTCCTGATGCGCCAATTTATGCTCGGTGTTCCGAATGACCTGCTGGACGCGGCCCGCATCGACGGGATGTCCGAGTTTGGAGTTTTTTTCAAAGTGGTTCTTCCGCAAGTAAAACCAGCACTTGCAGCACTCGGTATCTTATCGTTCCTCGGCAACTGGAACGCCTACCTGTGGCCCGTGATTGCCATCTCCACGGAAAGCATGCGGACATTGCCCGTAGGGATGTCGTTGTTTTCCACTGCAGATGCCGGGGGGCTTCAATGGAACCTCATCATGGCGATGAGTACGCTCGCCGTGATTCCCATCGTGATTGTCTACTTTGTCTTCCAGCGCCGAATTGTAGAGGGCATTGCAATGACGGGATTGAAGGGCTAGGTTTGCCCGCGCCAGCAATCGGAGGTGATCTTTTGATACGGAACATCATTGACATTCATGTGCATTTTCCTGCAAAACAGGAACCTCGAAAACGCGATGTCGCCCCGGCTGTACTTGAGTATCAACGGGCTCTTCGGGTGAAGTGGCGTGAACAGTTTAAGTTTGAAGAGCCCGAAACCGAACACCCGGGCGACGAAGTCCAGGAACAGCGGTGGCTGCAACAAATGGAAGACCACCACATCCAACATATCAACTTTGTCACTGGTGGCGGCAACGAAAAGCTGGCGGCTCTGGTGAAAAGACATCCGGACAAGTTTACGGGGTTTGCTCACCACGATCTGTCTGAAGACGGAGCGGCGGAAAAACTCCAGTACGCCGTCGAGGAATTAGGTCTGCATGGGTACAAGTGGTTTGGTCCGTTGATGCGTAAACCGTTTGATGCACCGGAGTTAAAACCGTTTTGGACGTATATGAATGACCACAAGCTGCCATGTCTCATTCACTTTGGCGTGCTCGGCGGGCCGGGGGGAACGGTGTATCATCCCTACATCAATCCTCTCACCATCGCAAACGTGGTCCAGAATTACGTCGACATCCCCTTTATTTTCCCGCACTTTGGCGCGGGCTACTGGCAGGAACTGCTTCACCTGGCGTGGTCCAGTCCAAATGTGTATGTGGATGGTTCGGGATCAAACGACTGGATTCGCTGGATGCCCTACCGGCTCACTTTGCAGGACCTGTTTCAGAAAGCCTATGAGACCATTGGTCCTACCAGAATTATCTTCGGGTCAGACTCAAGCGACTTTCCGCGAGGCTTTGCCAAAAGATATCTCGATTTGCAGGAGGCTGCCTGTCACAACATCGGCATTCCGAAAGCAGACATGCAGCTGATATTCGGTGGAAACGCTGCTCGAATCTTGCGGTTGAAAAATCCAAAACCCGTCATTATCGAATAGGCGAAGTTGCGGAATTGGGCATTATTACAAGTCGGAGACTGCGCGGCTTTATTATATTGGTAGCGTTCTCGGGGAATGGGGGCGTGATTGCTTGACTCGCAAAAACAACAATGTTCTTGGGACGCCCAACCTGTTGCGGATGGTGAACCGCAACACGATTCTGTCGCTGTTGGAACAAATGGATGTGACGAGTCGGGCAGAGTTAAGTGTACTCTCAGGGCTCAGTCCACCGACTGTCTCGGCCATCGTGAAGGAGCTGGTGGATGAGGGATGGGTGCAGAGCGCCGGCGGCGGAGTATCACAAGGTGGAAAACCACCGCAATTGATTCGGCTAAATCCCGACGCCCGCTTCGTCGGAGCGATTCAAATGAATCGGGATAAAATTCGGATCCGGATTACCAACCTTCTTGGCACAGCTTTCGCCGAGGAACAAGTCAAACTGGAGGAGACGAGCGGTGCAGTAGTATGTGCGGAAACCGCACGGCGGTTCCTGGACCTGGTTGCTGCTCAAAACATGGATTTGCAGCTCTTACTGGGGGTGGGTGTGGCTGTTCCAGGGGTCGTCAACGACCAAGGCATTGTGTCCAACGCCCCGGAATTCGGTTGGTACCGGGAACCTATCAAAGAATACTTGTCTCAACACTTACGGCAGCAAGTGATTGTGCAGAACGACGTGAAGCTCGCCGCAGTGGGGGATGCCTGGAAACGAAAGTCGTTGACTGATGTGGTTGTTTACGTTCATCTTGACCGCGGAATTGGCGCAGGGATCTTAATAGATGGCAAGTTGTTTAAAGGCTCACACTTTGCCGCAGGGGAAATCGGCAATTTAATTGTTGATCCAAACAGCATCGGAAAGATTCCGATTGATGCGTTTGAAAAGGCTGAACGACCGGGTTTTTTCGAAGCGCAGTACGGACTGGCAGCGCTCAACATGGCCGTTGACGATGCTGACGCAGCAAGACGCGAGGATTGGATCATTCGGCATCTGGCGTACGCGATTGTGAATATTATCGCCTTGTTGGATCCGGATACGATTGTGTTCGGTGGGCGAATGACTTCGCGCATTGACAATTTCTTGGGGAAATTGCTGAATGCTATGTCAGGGTTGGTCGAGGTTGCGCCGAAGATGTACATTACTCCGCTCGGCGATGATGCATCCCTCTTTGGGGCAACGCGAGCGGTGATTGAAAACTACAAGGAACAGGTGACGTGGACAACGGTATAGCGAGTAGAAAAACGCCCTCTGTTCAGCTAAGCGCGAGCTGAAACAGAGAGCGAGCTATTTCTATCTAGTTACATAACTTCTTGATGATTACCTGCCGCGCTGATTACTCCACACCAGAGCGTGTAACTGGGGTAGGACGCGGACTGCGTTCAGTTCCGGGTCCTGTATGGACACATTAAACAGCCACTCCAACCTCTCGAGCAGGTACTCCGAAATATCTCCCGGATGGTCCACGCGTGCATTGCCTGGCTGCAGGTACTTCTCGGCAACGTGAGGATAGCGGGAAAAAACGGACTTTGCGTACGCGACATCCGCGTCGTCGAACACTACGACCTTTAGGC
This sequence comes from uncultured Alicyclobacillaceae bacterium, assembly GCA_964645595.1. GTDB lineage: Bacteria > Bacillota > Bacilli > Alicyclobacillales > Alicyclobacillaceae > Alicyclobacillus_A. The sequence goes on from CAZYAH010000166.1 coordinate 2,960, forward strand.
TGAAATGGACGTTGTGTCGCTGGAGGCGCTCCACAATCTCATCGAGGATTTGCCAGTTGGTCTCCATCTTCGAACTTGGCGGCTTTGGGCTTAAGGTGAGATCATCAATCTGGTAGAACCAGTCCTGCATGCGGCTGCCCTGGGTCTCGAGGCCGACCCGGTACCCTTCCTGATGACAAAGCTCGATAAACTGCGCCATCGGATCGCCGATGAGCGCCGGATTGCCGCCGGTAATCGTAACGTGATCGAACCGATTTTCACCCAATCTCTTGAGTTCGCGGAGAATCTCGGCAGGCTCCATCATCTGCACCCGGTGTCTTTCGGTGCCGTTCCACGTGAAGGCGGAGTCGCACCACACACACTGATAATCGCATCCGGCGGTCCGGACGAACATCGACTTTCGACCGATGACCATCCCCTCGCCTTGAATGGTGGGCCCGAATATCTCCATGACGGGGATTTTACTCAACGTCGCACCCTCCAATCACGCGATACACAGGGCCGCTGTCCGGGATGTCCTTCGCATAGACCTCGGCCCACGCGGTGGGGGTTTCCCACAATTTGACGGAGTACATCGGGAGACCGGCCTGTTTCAGTTCGTGACAAATATATTGCGACAGATTTTCCACCGTGGTGCGAAAGCCAAGGACTTTCACTTTCGATCCCGATTCTCGCAAAGTGTCGAGCACAGGCTCGTTGCCCATCGCGATAAAAGCGTGATCGAGCTTGTCGACCACACGTTCCTTCACGATACTTTTCAAGTGGGCAAAATCCATGACGAACCCCTCGTCGGACGTGTGCTCAGGCCCGAGCGGCACGCCTTCCAGCACCACTTCCAGTCGATACGTATGGCCGTGCAGGTTTGCGCACTTTCCAGAGTGGCCAATCAGCTGGTGAGCTGCGTCGAATGTGAATATCTTGCAAACACGCACCGAATGCATTGCCATCCACGCTCCTTAGGATTCCTGACCGCACTCTTGCAAGAATTCTTGGAGTCCACGGTTCCGCAGCTTGCAGGCAGGACATTCCCCGCAGCCGGCGCCCAGGATTCCGTTGTAGCAAGTGAGCGTTTCATCGCGAACCAGCTCAAAGCAGCCGAGTTCTTTCGCCAAGGCCCACGTTTGTTTCTTGTTCAACCACATGAGCGGTGTTTCCAGGACGAACTCGTAGTCCATCGCAAGATTGAGCGTCACGTTGAGGGATTTGATAAAAACGTCGCGACAGTCCGGATAACCGCTGAAATCGGTTTGACACACCCCGGTCACAATGTGATGTGCGCCGATTTGCTTCGCAAAGATGGCCGCGAAGGTGAGAAAGACCATGTTCCGCCCATCGACAAACGTGGACGGCAATTCTCCGTCCCCTCCGGCGGTAATCTCAATATTGCTGCGCGTCAATGCGTTTGGCGCGAGCTGATTGAGAAGCCGCAAATCTAGCACGTGGTGCGGGACACCTAATTTTTGTGCAATCCGCTTGGCGCACTCGATTTCCTTGTCATGCCGTTGGTTATAATCAAACGTGATGGCTTCCACGTGATGGAATCGTTTTTGTGCCCAGACCAGGCAGGTGGTGCTATCCTGTCCACCGCTGAATACAACAACCGCCTTTTGCGCGTTCATGTTGTTTCCTCCTGTTGTTTCTCCCGGGTTGATGCACTGCCATCCGTTCCACCCAGGCTCATACCCTCTCCATGATAGCTATGCAGCCCTAAGTTTGGTAGTCTTGATACCACCGTTTGGCCTTGACAAACAGATCCATCTTCGTGTAGCAATGGAACGAATACCCTCAAAACGCGCGCAGACTGCTTCGTTCATGTGCAGTTCAAACTCTCGTTGTACAGTGGTCCCAAAAGGAGTGGAGCATGAATTACATGAACAACAAAGTGATGATTATCACGGGTCTGATGATAGGACTCATCTTTTCGGAACTGGACGAAACGGT
>CAZYAH010000167.1:0-4892 GCA_964645595.1 uncultured Alicyclobacillaceae bacterium
CAGCCTGCTTACGCTGCAGTTCGAGCGGAGATCTTCACCCCGGACATTCGCTACGCTGCCAACGCCATTACGCAGGGAACGCAGCAATTGGCGGCGCTGGTGGGGCCCTCCATCGGCGGCTTCATCGTGGGGATTGGATCCATTGTTGCAGGTCTGTGGGCAAATGCCGCAGGTTTCCTCGCTTCGGTTTTGAGTCTTCTCTTCGTACACAGTCCGGGCAAATTTGCATCGAGGACCAGCAAAGTTGGCGACAGAGATCTCGATCGCGGATTTTGGAAAGAACTGCTTGCTGGGGTGGAGGAACTACGCAAACACCCGTGGCTTTGGATAACCATTGTCGCGTTCTCGCTCATCAACATCGCCTTGACGGGGATTTTACTCGTTCTTCTTCCCTGGCTGATCCGCGTGCATTTACATATGTCAGCCTCCGTCTACGGGTTGGTTTCATCGGCGAGCGGTGTCGGCGCACTCGTCATGTCGATAGTGTTTGCGCAGAAGAAGACGTGGCGGCGGCGCGGATTGTTGGCGTACGCCGGAGTCGGAATGGCGGGCCTTGCTCTCGGGGGCTTAGCGTTCACGCAGTCCGTTCCAGTGATTGCGCTTCTCCTGGCCATCCAAGGTGCAGCCACCATGTGTTTCGGACTCATCTGGGAGGTCAGTCTGCAGGAGCTGGTGTCTCCTGAAGCATATGGACGTGTCGCCAGTCTGGACCTGTTCGGTTCCTACAGTCTTCTACCCGTTGGATATTTCGTGACCGGTTGGTTGGCCGAGGTGTTCGGCGGCCTGGTGACGCTTGAAATTTGGGCATTCTCCATTCTTCTCCTGGTGGGAATCGCCCTTATGGTGCCGGCCATCCGCAAGTTTCAATAGAAAGAATGCGCCGCCGAGAACAGGCGGCGGCGCATGAGCCATTCGTCAATATCTGCTCAAGTTCTATGCATGAACTGGCATTGCTGGCGTTCTTCTATTTTGAATCAGGCACGTAACCCAGCCGATTAGGGCAGCACCAACGAGATACGACAGCAAAATCAACGCTTGCAGTTGTAATTGCGACCAATCTCCTAAAGAAATGACATTTTGGAGTCCCCGGACGGAATACGTCATTGGGAGGCATTGACCGATGCTTCTCATGATTGGAGCATTCAATTCCATCGGGAATGTTCCTCCACATGTTGCAAGTTGCAGAATCAAAAGCGTAACCGCGGCGAATTTTCCAACCAGTCCAAATACCGTCGCCAGCATCAGAATGAAGGTCATGAACGTAAAGGAAACCAGCAAGCTAAACAGGATAAATAGCGGCGTGCTCGCAACATGTAGCTTGAATCCACAAAGTACCACTGTATCCACGATGACTGTTTGGATTAATCCGACCGAGTAAAATAATCCTAATTTATTCACAAAATGGGTTGTCCCTGAAGTGTCCTCTCTACGAATGAGCGGAAGTACATTCGCCCCGATAATCCCTCCAACGTAAAAACCTAAAGAGAGAAAATAAGGAGCTATTCCGCTGCCGTAGTTTGGTACATCGGTGAGTTTCGATTCGACGAGTTGAACCGGTTGTGAAAACATCGTAGTTACTGCATTGTCCGTATGAAGCGTCGATGTTTTCTTCGCTGCTTCAGCTAATTTGGAAGAGAGCTCACTTGACCCGTTGGTAAGTTGAACAAGTCCATTGGACAGTTTTTCTGCCCCATTTTGGAGTTGGTGTTCTCCGATTGAGAGAGCCGTAATCCCGTTGCTCAACGAGAAAAAGCCATTTTCCCACTGCAAAAAGCCGTTCGGCAGTTGTTCAGCTCCAGCCGACAATTGCTTTGCTCCCTCGGTCGCCTGATTCATCTTGGCTCCAAACTGTTTCATACCTTCTTCTATTTGGCTTTGTGCCGCATTTAACTTTTCCGCGCTGTCTGCTAGTTGAATCTGTCCACTGTGTAGATTGCTGGTTGCGACAACTATCCCTTCAGCCATTGCCATAATCTTTTGCATATCCGCATCTTGTTCGGCACCTGGATGTGCTTGAACATACTGTTGCAGTTCATTTTTCAGGACATTTGCCGTTTCTTCTAGTTGCGCCTGTCCTTGTTCAATTTGCACGCTCCCGTTCGCCCAGTCCTTTGTTCCTTGAGACAATTGAACCATGCCATTTTCTAATTTTTGATATCCTGTCGAAAGTTGTCCCATGCCGCTCGACAAACTGGATGTCCCTTGCGCAAGCTTCTGAAGTCCTTGCTCTAACTGTTGGGCTCCAAGAGAAAGACGGCCGCTTCCTTGTTGCAGTTGAGTCGCGCCGTTCGTTAAACCATCAATCCCAGTAGCCAATTGTGTCATCCCATTTTTGGCATCGGTAGTACCCGAGGTCAATCTTTTTGCCCCATCTGCCGCTTTTCCTAGCCCCGTCGCCAACTCCTGCATTTTACTCAGTACGCCTTCCGCATACGATTTCGTGATGCTGTTCGCGATTTTTGTTTTCATTTCTTTCACAGCAGTACTGCCAATCTGGGACGCAACAAAATTTTTTCCCGGATTGATCTCATAGAAAAGTTGCGCAGGTTGGGGGTGAGGATCCATCAACGTGCTAACTTTCTTTGAAAAATCTGCGGGGATCGTAATGGTCATGTAATACCGTCCGTCTCTTAGGCCGTTCTCTGCGTCTTTGGAAGACACAAACTGGAAGTTCAAGTCCCGGTTTTCCTTTAATTTCTCAACAAAGTCATTGCCGGCGTGAATCGATTGATTGTCCATCTTAGCTCCTTTGTCCAAATTCACCACCGCTACAGGAAGTTGATCCAGTCGACCATAAGGATCCCAATATCCAGCCAAGAAGAGTCCTGCGTAGATCAGAGGGACAATGAGTAGAAATCCGAGTGCGATTCGCCCGTGTTTGTTCTTTAATAGTAATGTCCAATCTCTGAAAACCAGCCTGATGCCTTTCACGTCTATTTCCTCCTGTTGTCTAGCTGATTCGGGGTTGATCCAGTTCGGAGAAGAGTTTGATTTCGCTCTAAGAACTACTCGAAGAGCTATGTATAGCCGAACAAAACCGCCCATTTACCGAATTTTCGCTACCCGGTCCAGCGAAATTCCCCCATATCCAATGAGAGCAGTGGCTTATGCAGCGCATCTTAGGATAGCCGTTTTTTTCCCAGTTGTCACTACGTTCGACGCAAAAACACTCAAACATGCCGCATGTGGCTATTGGGAAAGTCGATGCCGACGCCAAGACTGTCGATGAGGCAACACGCTTGTTTTCCCTTATCATTGAAACAGATATGGAGAAAGGTGGAATGGCCGTGGGAGAGGACAAGAAATTGGTGCAAGAGCAATTTGGCAAGGCGGCACAGGAGTACGTCCATAGCCGTACGCACGGAGACCAGGTGGCGCTGCAGGAGTTCGTGCATTTGATTCAACCGTTGCCAAACTGGATCTGTCTCGACATTGCGACCGGCGGCGGGCACGTGGCAAAAGCAGTTGCACCCAGAGTGTCCAGGGTAGTCGTCACAGATTTGACCCGAAGCATGTTGGCGGCAGCCCAGGGACACTTGGAAAGCGAGGGAATCCACAACGCGGACTACGTGGTAGCGGACGCGGAAGACCTGCCCTTCCTTGATGGTACGTTCGACTTGGTGACGTGCCGGATCGCAGCCCACCACTTCCCGCGGCCGGACCAGTTTGTCGCAGAGGTTGTGCGTGTAATGAAACCGGGAGGGACTTTCGGCTTCGTGGACAATGTCTCCCCGGACGACGACGCTGCCGACAAGTTTTACAACACGTTTGAAAAACTGCGGGATCCAAGTCATCAGAGCGCTCTGAAAGTGGCAGAGTGGGAACGACTGTTTGGGCAGCACGGGCTGACTCTAACCCAGAGTTCCCTGCGCCGCAAAAAGCTCGAGTTCCGTTCCTGGATGAAACGGATGGCGGAGAGCGACGCGCATGCGAAGACAGTGGAACAGTACTTTCTCGATGCGCCGGCGCAGCTTCAGGGGGCGTTTGACGTGGTTGTCCGGAACGACGCGGTGGAGTCCTTCACTATCCTGGAGTGGACGGCAATTGCGCACAAAGCACAGTAGACGGCGGCTCCCTGAAGGAGAGCAGGCTCCTTCAGGGGGTGACAAAGTATCCACCAGCCTGTACGTGCCTGGGGAGAAGTCCTTGACACAGGGTGTGTCAGGATTCTAGGTCTGACAACGTGTTTTGGATATCGTTCAATTGTTGTTCCGTTTCTTGCAACGCCTTTTGGTTGTCGGTCTGTTGTGCTTGGGCGGTCGCCTTTACCGCTTTTTCGACGGCGTTTTCTGCTTGCTCAATCATGGTGCTGGACGGATGAGACTGTGCCTGATTGACCGCGTTTGTCGCCTTCGTCACGGAGTCCTGGGCCTGGGACAGTGGACTTTGGTTTTGCAGACTGGTCGGTTCCTTGGACACGATGCAACTCTCCTCTGTCAACGCGAATTCGCTCGTAATGTGTGAACTTTCCGGCCGTTTTATGTACTTCTCCGCGCATCTGGCGAACATCGCAGGGACCAGCGCTCCAGGCATCGAATGGCAAAAGAGGCAGAGGTGTACCCTACCTGTGAAAGGACTGCAGACGGTATGTACTCCATTCTCCTGTTTGACATCGACGGGGTCATGTTAAGTGAAGAGCGGTACTTTGACGCGTCCGCTCTCACCGTGCACGAGCTGTTGTTCGGTCCGCGGTGGCTGAGTCTGAAAGCCAGTCCGTTGCCGGATTTTGCGCCAGATCCGCCCGAACCGCAAATCCGGGCGATTCGCGAGGCTGTGTTCGACGCCGACCGCGTCCTCAACTTTATGAAATCCGCGGGCGTCAACGCGAACTGGGACATGGTGTATCTGCAGTTCATGTTTCAGTGGCTGGCGATTCTCCAGCAGCACAAGGC
>CAZYAH010000168.1:0-4887 GCA_964645595.1 uncultured Alicyclobacillaceae bacterium
GCCTGCCAGCTTCTCAAGTATTGCCATTGGGTCGAAGACACGCAGGGCTACTCGATGGAGCTTCGGTATTTGCGGGACGCGGACAAGCGCGAGGTGGATTTTGTCGTGCTGAAGGACGGGAAGCCCGTTTTCGCCGTCGAATGCAAGTCCGGAGAGAAGGCGATCGGCTCCGCGCTGCGTTATTTCGCCGAGCGAACGCCGATTCCCCGCTTCTACCAGACCCACCTCGGCGAGCGGCACTATTCGACCGGCAAGCTGACGGTTGTGCCCTTCATCCGGCTTTGCGAGGAACTTGGGCTTCCCTAGTCGTGACGCATCGCCTAGTAGCCGGTAGCAAGTGAGCACGAAGAGGGGTATGCACTATGACGTGCCAGAATCCGCCGAACGAAATATGGAGTCTACGAGCCGACTACAACTCGATGTAACCCTCGCCAAGACTTTAATTTGTTCTCGGCACGAAAGGACGGAGCATTCGTGAGGATAGTTCATAGTGTGATCAACCTCTCCCCAAAGTTCCTCTGCCAGTGTTCTTACCTGAATCTCACAAGTAGCTCTTGTACTGCTATTCGATTCAACTACGTAATGAACGCTGGTGTACATCTTGGGACTCTTTATTGTCCGAATGCCAGCACCGCGAAAGAACTCTCTGCTTTCATCATCCCAAGTCCGAGCCTTGGGCTCCTCGAATAGCGGGAACCTATATTCCTTGACAACCGCGCGCAGTTCACGATCAATCGAAACGATCTGTTGAGTGTGAAGATGAAGAATTCGAAAACCGGCCAGATCATTTATCCGACATAACAAATTCTTCTCCGAAATTGTAAATGGTTTCCCTTTTTTCTTAACCTCTACAAGTTTTCGCAATAGTTTGTCCTCAAGATGAACGGGATCTTTGAGTCGCAACTTAGTGGAATGAACATGTGTCATCAGCTTAGGAGAACCGAGAATCGCGTCGCCGAGCTGCTTAAGCATGACTCCAACGAAATCTCGATTCTTAACGTAATGAGCCACAAGACCCTTAACATATTTTCGCTCAGCGGCACTGATTGCAATCCCGGGTTTCGGCATAGCTACTGGCCCCCGATTCGAGCAATTACTTTTTGAGCAAATTCGTGACACGCGGCTTTCGCCTCATTCTTGAGATATGGTGTACCTCCGTCCACATCACCAAGCGCGACGCCTTGCTGTTGAGCCAGATTAGCTAGGCTCGAAAAGTTCTTGATTTGGCCCAACTTGAATTGACTAAGCGATCCTGGCGCAAGCTCTTCATCTATTTCCCGTAATACTGCAACCACATCACTGAAGCTGTGACGTTCCAGTTGCCGCGCGGATTCTCGAAAAATATTTGCGATATCGCCACCGTACATTCTGAACTGCTGCAAGACATAGCCAAGATAGATGGGACGCCCTCCAAGCAATGGAACCTCGTTCGGTGCCAATTTTGAAATGATGTCCCAATCCCTAATCCAACTGGCAACGGAATGTCCCAGCGTCTTTAGTGCTCGCGTCGAAAAATAGTCACACGCCGCAGGCACAATAAAACAATCACAATCGAGAAGAATCGCCCGATTTAGCGGTCCAATGTTTGGCCCAACGTCGTAAAGGACAAAATCTGCATGTAAGTCTCCCGCGCAGGCGTCCACCAAATTCGATAGCGCTGCGCTTCCAACAAAACCTCTGATTTTTCTTTGCAGACAGTCAATCCAGGACTGCTGAAGATCAAGCTCGTACTCTGATAGTCGAATGTCTCCCGGAAGCAGGTACACCCGCTCAGCGCGCTCATATGGCTTGATGCTTTTAATCTCTTTCCCAGCTTGAACTACCGGTCGCAAGGCAGACCAAATAGTTTTCCCGTTCTTGCTTTCTGAATCATCAAGCCACTTATCGACAACATCTGCTTGAACAAGGTACGAAGTTAGATTGCACTGAGGATCGGAATCGACCAAGAGTACTGATTTGCCCAAGTCTGCCAATGCGAAAGCAAGATTGACCGTCAGCGTTGTCTTGCCAACGCCTCCCTTGTGATTGAACAGCGCGAGCCGAACTGCTCTTCTTCGGCGAATTCGCTTAACCGCCATGGCTACGCGTGCTCGGCCCGAGAAAGAGGTTTCACCTTCTTGTTGCCTCGTCTTGGTCGAAACGTTCGGATAGCCTCGCGCGCCGCATCTCTATCCGGCAATAATTCAACGAATTTTTCTCCAGCGGCGCTAATCTGCTTATTTCCCTTTGTCGCGGGAACCAAATAGCCGAGCGTCTTTGCATTGTCTACCGCGACTGATGCGTTAGAGAATTTGGGTTGTGCGGCCTCCGTATTGAGCGCACTTATGTCAACAGTCTTGAAATGTGGGGTGTCGCCATAGTGCGCTAGGTAGTAGGCGAGGCATGCGACTCGCTCTACGTCGGTAACCGGATGCTTATCCCGCAAGAATTCCTTGGATGATAGCGTTCGATCACGCGAGAACTCTTGACCAGGGAATTTCCGCGACGGGGGTAATGTGTCGGCGCCGTGTTGCGTCACCCTTTGTTGATGCGGTAACCCAAGAAATGTCTGAACTGATTGCAGTACACGGCCTTGGGCATCAGGCTCCAGCTTCTTAAGAACTGCAACAATCGTCGATAGTGCTTCAACGTCGTCCATTTGCACCTCCATTTAGCCAATACCATACCAAAGGCGCATCCGACAGTCGACAAAAATTTATACGGTTATATAAAAAGTAATATAGATCAACGTGTTAGTGTATATACTATTCAATTAAAAGTCTAAATTAGAGACTAAATTTCTCTCCATTCCTGTACGGATAGGAGAATCAATCCGAGGCTGCCGGCGCGACGGTCCATGAAACGTCCCCTCTAGCGCTACGTAGCCCCGGCGCAGCGTTGTGCAATGGCACTCATGTCGCGTCGCGAGCCGCTATTGGTGAAGCAGCGAAGCGGTGAGAAGCCGTCTCATCTCAGTGCTCGACCATCGAGTCGATGGAAACCACCCGGAAACCATTCCGCAGCTTCTGCATGACCACGACCACGGTATCGTTGGGGGCGTGGCGGAACTTCGCGGCGGCCATGTAGCGGTCCTGGCCCTCCTTCGAGGGCATCCTGAAAACCGCGAAGGGCTGAGCCGTGCCCGATTGCAGCATCGGCGTGAAGGCCTGTGTGCTGGTTTCGTAGCGTGCCAGCGGCAGATCCGAGAAGGCGCCCAGCGCCACGGCCGTGCCGACCCGGAGGGTCGAGAAAGGCCGGTGCCCGAATGCCGCCGCCCTGCCGTGATCGCGGATGCGCCAGAACCGCAGCGTCTGCGCGAGTTGCCGCCTCGCGTTGTCTGCATCGCCCGCGCTCAACGACATCACCCCTCTCGCGGTCTGCACGTCCATGTGCTTTGCGACCATGCCGTCGAAATCGCTGGTTCCGGCCCAGTCGCGGAAGAAGAAGTCGAAGAGTTGCGCGACTTCGCCCGGGACGTCAGCGGGTGGCTTGGGCACAACGAGCACGGGCACCTTGAGCGCGATCGGCTGATCGAAAGATTGCGTGCCGTCGTCGAGCGAGACCAGCCGCAGGAACCCTGGCTCAGGAATGTTGTGCTTGATGAACCAGGCGCGCTTCTCGGTCTTGGTCTTCGCCTTCTGGAAATCGGGGATCTCCTTCATCACCTCCGCGATCAGCGTCGGCTCCTTCGCCTTGATTCCCGGGTGCAGCTTGACGAAATCCATCAGCGCTATGTAAGTCGCCTCGGCGGTGGCAAGCGTGTCGTTGTACCAAAGGTGGGTCCAATCCGCTTCGTGGCTACTCCAGCCCGGGCCTTTGCCGTCCTTCGTGCGCTTGCTGGAATGTGCCCAGGCCACCTGGTCGTTGCAAACGTCGATACCGACGACCGCCGGAATATCGGGAACGCCCTGGTGCGCCCACGAATCCTGCAGGCGGTGCAGCGCCAGGCCAAACATCCTGATCTCGTACTCCAGGTTCCCGCTGGATGCCTGCAGGCGTTCCTTGACCTTCTGCCACGCGGCCTCCTTGCCCGCCTCGACCGCGCGCTCCTTTGGGGACCCCGGAATCTTGCCGAAAGTTGCGAAATGGTTCTCGCTCACTGATATCGACGCAGCCTCGTCGGCGGCACCGAGGCAGGCGTAGCGCGAGACCAGATGCACCGCGTCGAATACGCCGGTATCGGCTAGCTGGTTCGCCTGCGCGAGTCCGCGTGCGACCTCTTCCTTGGCGCCCGCCTCGCGCGCCAGCCAGTAGGTGAGCCCGTAGTGGATGTCGCTTTCCCAGGCGGCCGCCGGACAGAGGAACAAGGCGGCCGCGATCAGCATCAGAACTCTGCGCATCGCTCTTCTCCCGTCACTTCTTCAGACGGAAAATCAATCCGAGGCTGCCCGCGCCACGTTCCATGAACCCCCCTTGGTGCTACGCAGCCCCGGCGCAGCGTTACACAAGTGCTTATGTCGCATCGAGGGCCGCTATTGGTGAAAAACCATATGGCAATCTATCGGCATGGCGCCGCTTGGGCAATAGACGGGCTCCGCCAGGAGAACTCGCCCCTCGCGCAGCGGATTCAGGCGATGTCGGGAACGGGGTGGTAGGTCAGGATTGGCTTGGATCGCCCTGGTGGATCATGGGCGGGCGAGCATGGCTACCGCCCCCCCGGCAAGGGTGGGGGCAGTAGCCGGTCCGCGTGCTCTTGCTAATCCGCCTGTTTGCGCAGGAAGGCGGGGATGTCGTATTTCTCGACGCCGCTGTTGGCGAGCGCCTCGACCTGCGCCGCGCGATCGCGCTTGCGGAACACCGCCGGCGTATCCGACATCGCGTTGTAGTCGGGCGCGGACCCCGGCATGGCCACTGGCTGGTTGTCGGTCCCGGTCTTCTGGGTCACGACCAGCTGCGGCTTCTGCTGGC
>CAZYAH010000169.1:0-4876 GCA_964645595.1 uncultured Alicyclobacillaceae bacterium
TTGCCGGGGCCTACAATCTTGTCCACCTTCGCCACGGTCTCTGTGCCGTACGCAAGGGCCGCCACCGCCTGCGCGCCGCCCATGCGGTACACTTCCTCGACGCCGAGCAGGTGCGCGGCAGCCAGCACCAGTTCGTGGGGCCAGCTGGTGTCGGCCTGCGGCGGCGACACGAGTACGATTTCGTCCACGCCCGCCACCTGCGCCGGAATCACGTTCATCAGCACGGTCGACGGGTACGCCGCACGGCCGCCCGGCGCATAGACACCGACCCTGCGCAGCGGCCGCCACACAAGTCCCAGGACTTCCCCGTCACATCCGGCGTACCGAATGTCGCCTCGCCGCTGCAGCGCGTGAAAGTGCCGAATCCGGTCCGCTGCGTTCGCGAGCGCGGTTTTCAACTCGTCGGACAGCGCCGCGTACGCGCGCTCGAGGTACTCTTTCGGGACACGCAGCCCGCTCTCCGCTCCCGCCAGGTCTACGCGGTCAAACTTCGCCGTGTATTCGAGGACGGCTCGGTCGCCGTCTGATTTCACGCGGTTCACGATTTCCGCCACATTGGCGGCCACCGTCGCGTCGTTTGTCTGTTCGCGAAACCACTGCCACTCTGACGCCTTTACGCGTCGTACGCCGATGCTCATGCGCGTTCCTCCTCCCCGTCCAGCGCGGCTTGCAGCCGTGCCGCGATTTCGTCAATGTAATTCCGTTTCATCCGGTAGCTGGATCGGTTTGCAATCAGCCGCGCGGACACGTCGAGGACTTCGTCGAACACCACGAGCCCGTTGGCGGCCAGGGTGGCGCCGGTTTGAACGAGATCGAAAATCCGATCCGCTAATCCAATGACCGCCGCCAGTTCAATGGACCCGCCGAGCGGAATGATTTCCACAGAGAGACCCTTGCTCCGGAAGTACTGGTCCGCCAGCCGAGGGTACTTCGTGGCCACCCGACGGGGCCGAGAGTGCTCGTCACCGGGCTTCCCCGCCACGCACAGCTTGCACTGGGCAGCTTTCAGGTCAATCAGCTCGTACACGTCCCTCGGGTGCTCAATCAGCACGTCCTTCCCGACCACGCCCACGTCCGCGACGCCAAACGACACGTAGGTGGGCACGTCCGCTGGCTTTGCCAACAGAAACCGCATGGCTCCGAAGTCGTCCGCAAACTCTTCGAAGACGAGCGCCCGGGATTCGTCCAGGTCCGCGGGAATCGGGAGCCCCGCGCGCTGCCAGAGCGGCAGAACGCCTTCCGCCGTCCGGCCTTTCGCCAGCGCAACCGTAATCACCGCGGTCCCTCCTTCCGGACTCCCTCGTGCGGCAATGCCCTGTCGGTCATTGCCGCTAGCAGGCGCTCCACCTCAAACACAAATCCAATCGCAGGCGCTGGTGTGCCGAAGTGCGACAGCAGGTCGTCGTACCGCCCGCCGAGGGCGATGGGCGCGCCGACACCGGGAATAAATACTTCAAAGACAATGCCGGTGTAATAGGAAAGATCGCGCACCAGTGTCAGGTCGAACGACACCCGCCCCGCGAGTCCCTGCCCTTCGAGAATGTTCGCCAAGGCGACGAGGCTGTCCCAGACCGTCATCGTTTCCGCGCCCACCGGACTGCGCTCCAGCAGGCCCCGCACCTCGGCGGGAAATGTACCGGGCGCGAGCGGGTTCGCCGCCGTGAGGAGGCCGAGCAAGTCGTGCTCGTAACCGCGCTGTCGGCAAGACTCTCGAAAGCCCACGTAGTCGCCGCGGATCAGATGCTGCAACAGCGATGTGCGGTCTATCGGCGCCACGCCGAGTACCTCGAGCAACTTTGGCGCAAACGCCGCGTGACTGACCACCAGTTGCCAGTCCTCCAGCCCCAGATGTTCCACCGCACGCTGGCAGAGCGCCAACAGCTCTGCATCCGCCTCCGGCCCGCCGCGGCCAATCCACTCCACGCCGACCTGCGTCGATTCCGCAGCCTTTCCGCTCAGCCAGGACAGCGAAGCCGGATCCGTGCTGCGGCGATACACTTTCTCGGCGTAGCACCAGCGGATCTCCCGCGTCGAACTGTGCAACAGCGGCGCAGCCATCCGTGCGATGGACGGCGTCATGTCCGGGCGCAGCGCAACCATACGGCCGTTGGTGTCTACGAACCGAATCCACTCGTTCGCCTCCTGCGCCTGACGGCCGCGCGACAGGGTGTCTACATATTCCATGGCGCCGCTCGAGACCATGTCGAATCCGTTGTCCTCGAAGAACTCCAGCAACCGTGTTTCGAACTGGCGTCTGAGCCTTGCCTGCTTAGGATATAGATCATGCATCCCGGACGGTTGCTCCGCCCAGTTTTGCGGTACATCAAACGTCATGAGGTGCCACTCTCCAATAACAAACGATGAAGGCCATTCGCGATGAACAATACCTCACGCTTTAGTTTGCTAATAAGATAAAGGATATGGTTGATTGTAGACCTTAACGGATAATGCGTCAACCGTGTTCGGACAACGGGCCTTGAAGGCGACGCCGTTGCGGTCCCTTGTCCATTGAACATTCACAACGGCTTGATTCCGTTTGGATCCCCTTCTTTCCGAAATTCCAAAGATGCGTGAAAATAGCAGTCAAAGATCCATGTCTATGCCGTTACACTAAGGAATGTATAGTGTGGCGGTCTATTTGTTCGAAGAAAACCATGAACGCAAGGAGAACACAACGACATTTCCGAAGGAGACTAATACGATGCCTGACGATACACAGCGACCTGTGGTCTTATACACGCCAAAAAGGGGGGCGACATCACTTCGTTTAAAGTCACAACGTGTTTTAGGTGCAATACCGCCAACTGGGCTTGTCATATTGTCCGTAGGCTCCACGCAAATTGGCGCCGCTCTCGCAAAAAGTTTGTTTGTTACCCTGGGGTCTGCCGGTACGGTGGCGTTGCGCGTCGGATTTGCTGCGTTAATATTGTTTCTTATTTGGCGACCTCGTATAAGAGGCTATACACGAACTGCCTATATCAATTGCTTTCTGTTCGGTCTTGCGCTGGCAGCCATGAATGGGTGCTTCTATGCAGCTTTAGCGCATATTCCGTTGGGGGTTGCCGTGACACTTGAATTTGTGGGCCCTCTTGGTGTGGCTGTGATAGGCTCACGGCGTCCACTCGATGTGCTGTGGGTCGCACTGGCGGCAAGCGGCATTGTCTGTTTGGCCCCTTGGACTGGAGCAACCTTCGATATGTTGGGTATAACACTTGCACTCATGGCTGGGGGTTGTTGGGCTGCTTATATCATCTTAAGCTCTCGTGTCGGTCGATCCATACCAGGAGTCAATGGATTAGCGCTCGCGATGGCAGTCGCCGCACTACTGCTCATTCCCATTGGTGTGGCAAGCTCTGGGGTTACGTTGTTTGAACCGAATGTTCTCTTGAAAGGGGTGGGTATCTCCCTGCTCTCCTCCGTCATTCCCTATTCTTTGGAGATTGAGGCATTGCGCCGGCTGCCAACTCATGTATTCGGGTTATTGATGAGCCTGGAGCCGGCTATCGCCGCACTGGCCGGCTTTGTCTTTCTTGGCGAAACCATCGAATTGCGTTCACTTGCCGCAATTGTACTGATCACGATTGCGACCATTGGAACTATAAGAGGTAGTCGAACGACGTGAATCACGCACCCAATATCGCTCGCCAATCCCGGGACAGGTATGGGCACTGCCCCAACTCGGCTGCGACATCCAGGTCCGACTTGCGCTTTCTCCAAACCACGTGCGCCCGGGTGATGGTCCACTCAGGACAAGGACGCTCCACAAGTTCCATTTCCAGGCCGGCCTCAATCCAGCCCTCAACCAGAACCCGCAAGTACCAGCCCGTACGGCCGGTCTCCATCGCTTTTGCGGGCAGCTCCGGCATGCCGTGGCGGCGCCCCAGCTTCCAGCAGGGTATCCTCGGCTGCGAAACCTGCACCACTACGTCGCCAATCCGGTACGTGTCGCCGAGGCAGACCGTGTCCTCAGCCAGTCCGGCAACGGTCAAATTTTCTCCGAACGATCCGTTCGGAAAGGCGTACCCGAACTCAGCCTTCCACGATTCATAGTGATCTGCGGAGTAGGCAAGGATGGGTCGGTCCACCCCACCGTGGTACCTCAGGTCGGCCTGGCCGTCTCCGTCCAGATTTTGCTTGCCGACCCACACCCGCCCCGTCACCGGCACCTTGAAAATCCCGGATGTCCAGCTTTCCGGCTCGCCGTCCTGGAACCGAGTTTCAATGCGCTCTTCGGGTTTACCCACCTGGATGGACACAATGGTCGGATGGTTCAATTCCCTGCCTCCTCACCGCAGAACAATCATGACACGCTGGCCGTTCAACTCAATCGCGGGACACACGAACTACTCGTCTTCGTGAAGCTTCCCCGTCTCTTGATAGCGCTTGGCCATGATGTCAATTTCCTTCTTCAATTCCGAGACCAGGTCCGCTTCCGGAATTTTGCGCACCACCTGGCCTTTGCGGAACAACAGCCCTTCACCGCGCGCACCGGCAATGCCAATGTCCGCTTCCCTGGCCTCGCCCGGTCCGTTTACGGCGCACCCGAGCACCGAGACCTTGATGGGCGCCTTGACGTTCTGCAGGTACTCTTCAATTTCATTCGCGATGGAAATCAAATCGATGTCAATGCGGCCGCACGTCGGACAGGACACGAGCGTCGGTGCGTTTGAAATGAGGTGGAACGTCTTCAACAGCTCGCGCGCCACTTTCACTTCTTCCACTGGATCTGCGCTGAGCGAGACGCGGACGGTGTTGCCAATGCCCATCGACAACAGCGTCCCAAGTCCGGCCGAACTCTTGATGGTGCCGCTGAACAGCGTGCCCGACTCGGTGATGCCGAGGTGAAGCGGATAGTTGAAGGTCTCAGCGGCCAGCC
>CAZYAH010000170.1:0-4867 GCA_964645595.1 uncultured Alicyclobacillaceae bacterium
AGGTGTTCATGGAGGCGGCTGCCCAGGGGATCTCGCTGTTTGCTGCATCCGGTGACGCCGGTGCGTACGACGCAAACCGAAATCTGCCGTACCCATACTACTCGAAAGTGCTCTCAATGGATGCCCCGGCGTCGGATCCGTACATTACTTCTGCCGGTGGGACGACAGTTCCCGTCACCTTGAAACTGTCGCGGGGAACAGTAAAGATTCCGGCAGAGCGTCCTTGGGCGTGGGACTACCTGCTCCCCCTTGGATATGACCCGTCCAAACTCTTCCCAGTAGGCGGCGGTGGCGGAGTCAGCGTGATGTGGCCGCGGCCGTGGTACCAGCAGGGGGTACCAGGTATGAGGAACAGCGAGTCCGACCAAAGCGTGATTGACTACACCGTTGACCCGCCCGTCGACTATTACGACCTGCCGGCCAACTTTGCGGGTCGCAACGGTCCCGACATCTCAATGAACGCGGATCCGGAAACGGGCTACCTGGTGTACTCGACTCCCGATGGCGGCTGGATTGCAGGTTTCGGCGGAACAAGCTTTGTCTCGCCGCAGCTCAACGGCATGACGGCGCTCCTGGATCAGTACGCAGGCGGCCGGGTCGGCTTCTTGAACCCAACCTTGTATAGGCTTCAGCAAAAGCTGGGCTACGGTCGGAGCAAGCCGTTTAACGACATCGTTGGCGGCGACAACTGGTTCTACCAGGGAACCAATGGCTTTGACCCGGCATCCGGCATTGGCACACCGAACTGGGCGAACTTGGCGGACGCGGTAAGATCTGAAGGGGCGAGGTAGGCCAACTTGGTCCAAACGGCTCAAGGCAAGAACAGGGGTTGCCCAACAGTACTTCGGTACGCGGGCAACCCCCTAGTTTTACGCCGAGCCCTGGGCGGGTTAATCCACAAAGAAGAGCGTCCTTTTTTCAGATGGACAAAACGCGCCACACGACGAGGCTGGCGGCGCCGCGCACAACGCTGTCGGCGGATGCGGGGACAATGGGGATATCCTTGTTGGTGGCCAGCGCGCGCAACTGGAAGTACCGCTTCACGTCCGGGAGGATGAGTTGCTCTGCCTGCATGAGATTGCCGCCGACAATGATCATGGACGGGTTTAGCCCGTTTGCGATGTTGGCGAGCCCTACGCCGAGGTGCTGGGCGACGGATTGGAACGCGTGCAGGTAGGCGTTGTTGCCGCGCAGCGCTTCCGCCTGACACTGTTCTACGAAATCCGCGCCGGGGAACTCTGTGTCGTTGAGGTGGCCGTACTCCTGGATGTAGCGGAGCAGTGCGCGCTCCGAACTGTACAGTTCCCAGCACCCGTAAGAACCGCACGCGCACTGGAGCCCCATCGCAGAAATCGAGGTGTGCCCAAACTCTCCGGCAATTCCGTGGTGGCCGCGGAACAGCGAATTTCCCGCCATGATGCCGACGCCGACGCCAATCCCCGCGTTCACAAAGGCGAGGTCCTCCGTTCTTCGCGCGCGGTACTCCGCCCAAGCGCCGCAGTTCGCGTCGTTGTCGATGAACGTGGGAATTCCGAACTGATCTGTCAGAGCGGGGCCGAGGTCCCACTGGTGGATCTCAAGGTTGGGGAGGTAGTGGACAAATCCGGTTTCAAAATTCACCATGCCAGGCAGTGCCACGCCAATCCCAAGGACGCCGTGGGGCGAATCGGGCACGCGTTCGAGAATGTGTTCAATCTCGTCTTTTAAATGCTGGAACAGTTGATCCCGATTGAGATCACCGTCGCGGAAATCGGTCCGGCACATGTGACTGTACAGGACGTTGCCGAGCAGATCGCACAATGCAGATGTTATATGAGTGATCTGGACATCCAGTCCAATGGTGTAACCCGCCGTCCGATTGAACGATAGCAGCATCGGTTTTCGGCCGCCTCGCGACTCGCCGTACCCGACTTCGTAGACAAACTGCTCTGCAATTAACTCATCGACGAGGTGCGTCACGGTCGCCTTATGCAAGTCGGTTTTATCGGCAATGTCGATGCGGGAAATCGGATGGTGTTCCACAATGGCTCGCAGAACCGCCACTTTGTTCAACTGCCGCATCACGGAGGCGTCAACGGATTTGGACATCTGCATCCTTCTCTCTGCCATACTTCGGTAGAAACGGTCATGAAACCGATTGCAAAAACACTGAGGATAGTTTATCATATCAACTAAGTTTCGCGGTAGGTGGTTTGCGGAACTCTATGAAAGCGCATCCAATCGGTAGTTTCGTTGATTGGTGCAACCAAATCCCGAATCACCGCATCGCGTGCTGACAGAACCGGACTTGCACTACATACAGTCAAACTACAGTTGAAATGGTTCCGTTGGACGCCGTCAGGCCGCCCAACGGGCGAGGACAAACCAAAGGAGGGCAATGTGATGAAGAGTAAGAAGTTTTTAGCAACCGGCGCAATTGGGGCAATTGCACTCGGGGCGCTGGTCGGTTGCGGCGGTGGCAGCGGATCGACCAACAACGCGTCGGGAGACAGCGGCAGCAGCGGCGAGAAGAAAATCGAAATCTTCAGCTGGTGGACTGCTGGCGGTGAAGCGGACGGTCTGCAGGCGCTGATGGACATTTACAAACAAAAGTATCCGGACGTGCAAATTGTCAACGCGGCTGTCGCCGGCGGTGCTGGCTCAAACGCGAAATCGGTGCTTGCCAACCGCATGCAGGGCGGAAACCCGCCTGACACCTTCCAGGTCCACGCTGGCCAGGAGTTGATGGCGTGGGTCAACGCGGGGGACATGGAACCGCTCAACGACCTGTTTGACAAGGAAGGCTGGAACAGCGTTTTCCCGAAAGAACTGATTGACAACTCGTCCAAGGACGGCAAGATTTACGCGGTGCCGGTGGACATTCACCGCGGCAACGTGCTCTGGT
The DNA here is from genome assembly GCA_964645595.1 of uncultured Alicyclobacillaceae bacterium. GTDB lineage: Bacteria > Bacillota > Bacilli > Alicyclobacillales > Alicyclobacillaceae > Alicyclobacillus_A. The sequence goes on from CAZYAH010000170.1 coordinate 2,885, forward strand.
ACAACCCGAGCGTGTTCAAGAAGTACAACCTGACGCCTCCGAAGACGTTCGACGAATTCTTCCACGACGCGGAAGTGCTCAAGTCGCACGGCGTGACGCCGCTCGCGCTGGCTGACAAGGATACCTGGGAAGCGACCATGCTCTGGGAGGACGTCCTGCTCGGCACGGTGGGCTACCAGAAGTACGACGACCTGATGCAGGGCAAGGTATCCTTTGACGATCCCGGTGTCCGCCAGGCGACGGAAACCTTCAAGAAGATGCTCAGTTACGTGAACAGCAACCACGCTGCGCTCGAGTGGCAGGACGCTTCGCAGCTGGTGGCGGACGGCAAGGCCGCGATGAACGTCATGGGCGACTGGGCGAAGGGTTACTTCACTTCGAAGAATCTGAAGCCGGGTACCGACTTTGGTTGGACGACGACCCCGGGCACGGCGGATGACTTCATGTTCATCTCCGACGCCTTCGGACTGCCCAAAGGCGCGCCGCACAAACAGCAGGTGCTCGACTTCCTGGCAGTGCTCGGCTCCAAGGAAGGACAGGACGCCTTCAACCCGAAGAAAGGCTCCATCCCGGCCCGCACGGACGGGGATCCGAGCAAGTACGACACCTACAGCCAGCAGGCTATGAAAGACTTCAAGTCAGATCACCTGACGCCAAGTCTCGCGCACGGTTCTGCCGCAAACCCGGCGTTCCTGACGGCAGTCAACCAGGCGATGACGGTGTTCGTCAGCAACCAGGACGTTGACCAGTTCATCCAGGCTCTGAAGACAGCGGCGGAGCAGAACCCGCTCAGCTAACGCAACGTCCTGGATGCAACATCGCAAAGTGGATTGCGGTCAGGCGGCGAGCAAGGCTGCCTGACCGCTCTCGCTAAGGAGGTTGAACGATGCGTTTGCGCGAAGTCCCGCAAAACAAGACCGACCCAACGGGATCCACAGCGCGCGTGAGGAAGCGGGCCAACTGGGACCGGGTGTGGCCGTTCATCACCCTCGCTCCGTCCATTGTCGCGGTCCTCATCTTTGTGTACGGATTTATCGGGTGGACAGGATACGTTTCCCTGACGCGCTGGAATTCCTTCGTACCGAATTTGCAACTGTGGGGACTGAAAAACTACGAGTTGTTGTTCAAGGACTTCCGCTTTCAGTCGGACATGCGGAACCTCCTGTTTTTCACCGTCCTGTTCATCGTGCTCTGCATGGTGATTGGGCTCATCCTCGCCGTGTTGATTGACCAGAACATCCGCGGGGAGTCGCTGTTCCGCAACATCTTCCTCTTCCCCATGGCGCTGTCCTACATCGTGACGGGTGTCGCCTGGCAGTGGCTGTTGAACCCGCAGACGGGGATTAACCTGATTCTCAAGGCGCTCGGGTTTGCCAACGTCCCGCTGTGGTTTACCAGCACGCGAATTGTGCCATCGCTCCACTGGGGGCAAATCCAGTTCGGCATGCCGATTGCATTGATTGCGCTCATCATCGCCGCGGTGTGGCAGATGTCCGGGTTTGCCATGGCGCTCTACCTCGCGGGGTTGCGCGGGATTCCCGAGGAAATCAAGGAGGCCGCGTACGTCGACGGCGCAGGCGCGTGGAAGACGTTCTGGAAGGTGCTGCTGCCGCAGCTCAATCCGATTACTGTTACGGTCGTCATCATCCTGATTCAGAGCTCGATGAAGACGTTCGATCTCGTTTACGCCATGACCGGTCCGGGCGCCATGTTCGTCACCGACTTGCCGAGCCTGAACATGTTCACGACCGCGTTTCAGGCGAACAAGTACGCGCAAGGGTCTGCGATTGCGTTTATCATGTTCATCCTCATGTCAGTGGTGGTTATTCCCTACCTGTGGGCGAATCTGCGTGGAGAAAGGCGGGCGAAATAGATGGGGGCTGTGCGCTGGAAACGGTCGATTTTGTACGCCGTCCTCATTGTCATGGCGGTCATCTACCTGACGCCAATCTACATTCTCCTCATCACCAGCTTGAAAAGCTC
>CAZYAH010000171.1:0-4854 GCA_964645595.1 uncultured Alicyclobacillaceae bacterium
TGCGGGAACACGGCATTGAGTGCCGCACCTTTTTTCCACTGCAGTTTCCGTGGCTAACGCCGCGCCTCAACCACAGGGACCACTGCAAGATTGCCGTCATCGACGGGAAAGAGGCCTTTGTCGGCGGAATCAACATCGGCGACGAATACACCGGGCGCAAGCCCACCGTCGGCCCCTGGCGGGATACCCACATGCAAATTCGCGGGGATGAAGCTGTCCGGCAATTGCAGGTGGTTTTCAACATGAACTGGGGAGTGGCCACGCCCGACTTTGACGCCACGCGAGTGCACCGTACGCGGCGAACGCGCAGATCCCGCCTTCGCCGCAAACCGGATCCGATGCTCTCGTTGGCCGGGGAGTGGGCAGGGGAATTGGCGCCCGTCCTTCGAGATCCGGCAAGTCCACCCGACGGCTGGATAGAGGGCCGCACGCAAACCGTGGAGAGTGGGCCGGACAGTCCCATTGAAACCATCCGGCACCTTTTCATTAGTTGTCTCGTCCAGGCGAAGCAGAGCGTGGACATCACCACACCGTACTTTGTTCCGGACACCGACGTGTTGACGGCTCTCAAAATCGCCGCGTTCAGCGGAGTGCACGTTCGGCTGCTCATTCCGCGCCAACCGGATCACAAAATCGTCGGAATGGCCAGCCGCACTTTTTTCCAAGACCTCCTTGCCGCAGGCATCGACGTATTCCTCTACGACGGGGCCGTGCTGCACGCCAAGGTCATGACGGTCGACGGGGAACTTTCCGTCGTCGGCGCGGCCAATTACGACATGCGGTCGTTCCGCCTCAGTTACGAGGTGTGCCAAGTTATCTACAGCAAAGAATTTGCCGCAGAGCTGACGGCCCAGTTTGAACGGGATCTGCGCCAGGCAAGCCAGTTGACCCGAGATTGGCTCAAGGGTCGATCCGGTTGGGATATCTTTCAAGAACGCGCGGCACGCCTGTTGGCGCCTTTGCTATAAGTGCGGTATTCCACTCTGTTTCATTATTTCCGGTGTTCTCCTGACTACGGGTTTCCGGAATGGGGAATCGAGTAAATGGCGCCGCATCCGACTCCATTGGCGCGCCGACATCACGTGAGGGAGGCCAGCGACATGACAGTAGCATCTCAAGTAAAGCAGACGTTGGCAGGGCTCAAGAGTGCACAGGCAAGCTTTGAACAGTTCGCGCTGCAAACACAGAATGAGCAGGCGAAGCAACTGTACACAGACGCTGCGAACCAGACGCAGACCATTATCACGACTCTGGAGCAACGCGTACAGCAGCTCGAAACGGAAGAGCCTCAGTACAAAGGGATGTAAGTCCAGATCTTGTGGGAGTGTCCCTCGCCGAGGCATTGTTGGCGAGGGATTCCCATCACGTTCTTACGTCCAAGGGGAGGGTACCATGCAACCATTCGCCGAAACCATTCTACGGACATGCGTGGCATTCGTCGCAGTAATTGTCGGCAGTCGTCTCGTGGGACAGCCGTTCAAGACGCTTTCGGGCATCGCCATTGCGGTCATGGCCGCATGGGCAGCTATGAATCCTTCGATTTCCGTGTACCACGGGCTGTTGGCGCTGGCAGTCTGGTCCGTGCTCAGCCTCTTGCTGAGCCTGGTGGCGCTCACGTCAACTCCGGTTCGCGACTTTGTCTTCGGGAAGGCGACGCCGCTTATCCAGAACGGAAAAGTTCTCGACAAGAACTTGAAGAAGTCGCGCATGAGCATCAGTGACATGATGAGCCTCTTGCGCCAGAAAAACGCCTTTAAACTCGCGGATGTGGAATTTGCCACGCTGGAAGGAGACGGCAACGTCAGCGTGCTGCTCAAGAGCGACAGCCAGCCATTGACGCCGCAAGTAGAGCACCTGCCGGTCGAAAACGAAGCAGCTCCAGCCATCGTCATTGTGGACGGCGAGGTGCTTCCAGACTCGCTGGCGAGTATCGGGTACGACCGGGCCTGGCTGTTGGAACAAATCCGCGCACAAGGTGCAGAGACGTGGAAAGACGTTTTTTTGGCGCAAGTGGACGCAAAGGGAAATGTGTACGTTGACCTCTACGATGACCTGCAATCGCAATTAAGCTCCCGCGGCAACCCGCGGCCGCAGGTGTTGGCCTCGTTGAAGAAAATCCAGGCAGACCTCGAATTATACGCGTTGCAAACTCAAAATCCGGAGGCAAAGGCGAATTACGAACGGCATGCAGAGTCGGTCAAACAAATGATTGCGAAACTGACTCCATACCTCCGACAGTAATGGCATCAATCAACCATGACTGGAGATACGAACCGCCCCCACTCGCTCCCAGAGCCTATTGACTGGGGGCGTTCTTGTTGTATCTTGACAATTTCGTTCGTATGGCAAATACTTTAGCGTGCAAAACATTTGCGTGGTCAGATTCATTCCGAGGAGGGGAAGAGTGTCAAGAGGATGAGTACCAGGAAAATACTGCTGCTCAATTTGCTGATTGTCGTAATTATTTTGGTCGGTGGATTTGCCGCGTATTACTTCTACAACCAGTCGACGCTGTACCTGAAGACGGACAACGCCCGAGTCGCTGGACAGCAAATCGCGATTGCCGCTCCGGCATCCGGACAATTGGTGGAGTGGAAGGGCACCGAAGGAAGTCACTTTTCTGCTGGAGATACCGTGGGACTGGTGCAAACCATGGTGAATTCAAAGCCGGTGAACATCCCCATTAAGATGCCGGCGGACGGCACCGTTGTGATGAACAACGCCGTCGAAGGTCAAATGGTGGCAGCGGGCGTGCCACTGGCGTACGCGTACGACTTGCACCATCTGTGGATTACCGCGAACATCAAGGAAACGGAGATTAACGACGTCAAGGTGGGCCAGACGGTTGACGTCTATCTGGACGCAGACCCAGACGTCACGTACAAGGGTACGGTGAGTCGGATTGGTCTGGCAACCGCAAGCACCTTCTCGCTGTTGCCGTCGACCAATACGTCGGCCAACTTCACCAAGGTCACCCAAGTCATTCCGGTCACCATCTCCATCTCCGGTTACGAAGGCAGCAACCTTGTGCCTGGGATGAGCGCAACGGTTCGGATCCACAAGTAAGGGGTGTCCGTCATGGCTCTGCACATGGGAGGTGGGGGCGTCGAGCAAGACGCAAAGCTGCACACGGCCCCTATCCTGGTAGTTCTACTACTTGGCGTCTTCGTGGCCATTCTCAATCAGACGCTGCTCAATGTCGCCATTCCACATCTGATGAACGAGTTCAATGAGACGGCCGACACCATTCAGTGGCTGTCGACGGCGTACATGTTGACCACAGGGGTGCTCGTGCCGCTCAGCGCGTATCTGATTGGCACATTCACAACTCGCCAACTGTTTCTCACGTCGATGATCCTGTTTGCCGCAGGTTCCTTTATCTGCAGCATTGCGCCGACGTTTTCCGTGATGTTGATTGGTCGCGTCGTGCAAGCGTCCGGCTCCGGCGTCATGATGCCCTTGATGATGACCGTCATCCTCAACCTGTTTCCTCCCGCCACGCGCGGCAAGGCGATGGGCACCATGGCGATTGCGCTGTTTTTCGCGCCGGCCATCGGGCCGACCTTGTCTGGCTGGATGCTGGACCACTGGAGCTGGCGGTTGCTGTTCTGGGTCGTCATTCCCATCGCGATTCTCGACATCGTGTTGGGATTTGCCTTCCTTCGCAACGTCTCAGCTCCAACCCGGCCGAAACTGGATCTGCCTGGCGCTCTGACCTCGGTGATTGGGTTCAGCACCTTGCTGTACGGATTCAGCGAGGCTGGCAGCAAGGGGTGGGGAGACGGCGTGGTCGTAACGTCCATCAGCGTCGGGATTGTGTTTTTGATTCTGTTTACCATCCGCGAACTGACCACCGACGAACCGATGATGGACCTGCGCGTGTTTCGCTACGAAGTGTTCACGCTCACCACCCTCATCGGCTCCATCGTCAACATGGCGATGTTCGGCGCGATGATCCTGACGCCGATTTATCTCCAGAACATCCGCGGCTTCACTGCTCTCGAATCCGGTCTCTTGATGTTGCCTGGAGCCATTCTGATGGGAATTATGTCGCCGATTGCCGGAGCGCTGTTCGACCGAATCGGCGTCCGGCCGCTCGCCATCCTCGGGCTCGCCATCACCACGGTGACGACGTGGGAGTTCAGCAAACTGACAAGCGATACGACCTATGGGCACGTCATGTGGTTGTACACGCTCCGGATGTTCGGCATGTCCTTTATCGCCATGACCATCCAGACGGCCGGACTCAACCAACTGCCGCGGCACCTGTACAGCCACGGCACGGCTGCGTCGAACACGGCGCGTCAGGTCGCGTCGTCGTTCGGTACGGCCATTCTGGTGTCCGTCATGACGAACCGGACGCAAGTGCACTACGCTGACTACCAAAACGCGTTGACCGTAAACAATCTGAGTGTCGTGGATACGCTCAACAACCTCGCGCACGCCTTGGCAAGCCAACTGGGACAGCCCCTGGCTGCCGGGCAAGCCGCTGCAAAATACGTGTTGTACGGCCTGGTAATGAAGCAGTCGACGATTGACGGCATCAACGACTCCTTCATCGTCGCCACCGCTCTGTCGCTCGTAGCACTGGTTCTGTCGCCGTTTGTACGGCGAGTGCGAGTGAAGCCAGACACCCCGAAGCCAGGCACCGTAAACCGCGGCGAAGCGGTCGAGACAAACTAGATGTAAACCCAGCTCGACGGTCGTGGAAGAGCCCCTTCCACGACCTTTTTGTTTTTGTTCTACCTGCCACCGAACGCCTCTTGCGAATAGACCGGCCGCGAAAGGCAAACATTATGCCAAAAGAGCGAAGATATGGTGGTCCTGCATGAGTTTGATGGGGAAGTTGAAGTA
>CAZYAH010000172.1:0-4842 GCA_964645595.1 uncultured Alicyclobacillaceae bacterium
CAGCGGCAGAAGAGCGCGAAGACCATCTGGAATTCCCGACAACTCGGCCGCTACGGACGCCAGGGCCACTACGGCGTTGGACGCCAACACGGCCGCAGCGTGGTAGGCAGCGCGTTGCTCCGGGCGGATTTGCACAGGTATACCGCCCCAGGCGCGAACCCATGAGGCCCCCAGCGCAACCGATGGCTCGTCGCCGTCCAACGTGCAGTACACACCGCGCAGCAACTGCGGGCCGTCTGCTGGGTCCGCAATCGTCTGCAGCGGGTGCAGTGTGAGCTGTCCGGCGCCGCTCGGCCGCACTGGCCACAGCGATTCACTGCTCTTTGATCCCGCTGTCTGAACCACCACTTTTTCCGCATCGAGCCAGTTTCTCTCCGCCAAGGTCTGTGCCACAGGCGTCACAGCCTTGTCGGGAACTGTGATGAGGACAACATCCGCAGCGCGGACATATTCCTCGACCGCATCCCACGCAACGACGGAAACACCCGTCAAGTCCCGGTAGCGGCGGCTGGTTGCGCCGGACGGGGAGGGATGGACCGCGGCGAGGACTTCGTGTCCAGACGCCTTCAGTGCAAGCGACAGCGCAGTTCCCATGCGGCCAGGGCCGATGACTACGAATCGATGCATGCGGACACCTCCACAGGAAACTGCTGATAAAAAATCCGTGCATCTCGACGCGCTGCCGCGGTTGCGGTACGCGTTCGGGTGCACGGATCTAGTTTAACAAATTGTGAAAATCCGTTGAAGTTAATCGATCCGCTGGTGGTCCGGGGCGGACGCGGAACAACCGGGGCGACTCCGGTGCGGACACGGCACCACCGGGGCAACTGCGCGGGGACCTACTCCCTCAACTCGCACGGTGCGTATACATCCGCTTCCAAGATCTTGTCCATAACGGCCTTGGCGATGGCCTGGTGTCCCGCATTGTTCGGGTGAATGGGGAGGCCGAACGGGATCGACAAATCTTCAATGCGTCCGGTTCGAAAGCGCGCAATCCACTCCGCTTCTCTATCCAGGAACAACGGGTACAAGTCCACGACCTGGCAGTCAAACTGGGCGGCGACCTGGCAGATGCTCTGGTTCAGCTTGCGGATGGCGGCAACGGCGCACTGGGAGCGGGGGAAAGGGTTGTACAACGTCTGTACAACCACGTGCGGGACCCCGTGCCCCCGGATGATCTCGAGGATGGACGAGAGCGCGTGCGTACAGCCGTCGATGGCGCGCTGGATTTCGCGCGCCGGTGTCGGACTCGAGAGGAAGCTGTAGTACCTGCGGCGCAGGTCGTTTCCGCCGATGAGCACGCTGGCAACGAGCGTGTTTTGCCAGTCTTCCTCCGGAATCCCCCGGACTGCGCGCAACAGGTGTTGCGCGGTCCAGGTAGGTCCGGCAACGGAGACTGCTGTCGCGCAGATGGCACGTAACCTTAAAGCGTCCGCAACAAGCGCGCCGTAACCGAGATCTTTTTCGGTTGCCCCAATGCCACAGGTAATGGAATCTCCGAGGGACAAGTATTGGTTGCGAGACAACTCAGACTCTCCTTTGCTATCTTCACGCGCGCCGTACGCTCTGCAGGGAATGGCAGCGCAGGTCCGAACGCCTAAATAAGCACAACTTGGACGTTTATCCTTAACTCCACCTAAAATGGGTGCATTTATTATCAGTGTGTTCCGCATCAACTTCAGGAAGGAGTGAGTGCTGCATGTACTATGGAGTATTTGGCGGTTACACTCGTTGGGCGGTGGTCTTCCTGATTATCTTTGTGCTGTTCTTCCTGCTGGTTCCGGGTTACGGTGCCACCACCACGACTTGCACCACCACGCAGATTGGCTGATCTTCTACCCAAAAGAGCGACGGGAAATCCGTTAGAGGGGGCCAGTCGCCTCCTCTTTTCAACGTCGCTCCACAGCCATCTGTTGCAGCAGGATATGCAGCAGACAACCTCGGTGCTACGCATTCAGGCGGTTGTCCGAGTTGGTCGGCTACTGCTGGCACAAAAGACTGTAAGAGCTCGAACCTTTGCAGCCTTTCGATAAACACTGGCTATTTCCAGAGAACACATGCTAAATCCGATAACGGGGGATATCCGATGAATGGACCCAAATAATGGAGTAAATAAGGGACGCTGCACAGACCAGTCCAAAAAGGAGATTTACCCACGCCAGTGCAAGGCCGACAAACCTCAGGATTCGCGACTCATTCATCCTCATGGCTTTTATTCCGTAATAGACGCCAATTGCCCCTAAAAGGATGGCCCCCACACCAAACCACTTGATGAAAATCAATCCCAAGAGACCACACACAACACTGATTAACGCGTTGTTCGACATTGCAACCTCCAAGGTTTTCTATTATTCTACAAATATTCAGGGAAATTGGTGGATTGAAAATTTTGTTGGCGAGAAAACGAATTTACTGAGACCCGTTGAAGATATTCCTGAGTTCCATCGCAATGAGCAATCATCCGTAATGTCAATTCCTAGTATGCAAATTTGACCAATTCGATATTTCGGACAATGAATTGTTGACAGTTGACTATACGCCAACAATAATAGTCTCTGTCTGGATTATTAAGATTATTTGTATGAATGGTTAACATTGAAATTTGCTGAAGTATGGGAGTCGCGCTCATACAGCACAGAATTCGAACAAGGGATGTGAAGGCATGAGTGTCGCACCACTGTTGGACATTTCCGATCTACGGACATCGTTCAAGACCGATGCAGGGTATCTCAATGCGGTGTCCGGCGTCAGCCTCACGGTGAAGCCTGGCGAAACGGTCGGCCTGGTGGGTGAGTCTGGCTGCGGGAAGAGCGTGACTTCACTGTCCGTGATGCGCTTGTTGCCCTCCACGGCAAAACTTGAAGGGTCCATCAAGTTCAAAGGAACGGACTTGTTGTCGTTAAAAGAGTCGGAAGTGCGGAAATACCGCGGCAATGAGATCTCGATGATCTTCCAGGAGCCGATGACCGCGTTGAACCCGGTGCTCAAGATTGAAGATCAGATCAGTGAGCCGTTGCGCATGCACCACAACCTCTCGAAGCGGCAGCTCCGGGAGAGGGTTCTCGAACTTCTCAACTCGGTGGGTATTCCGCGGCCGGATCAGATTGCGCGCGAGTATCCCCATCAGCTCTCCGGCGGTATGCGCCAGCGCGTCATGATTGCCATGGCGATGGCGTGTGAGCCGAAGCTGCTGATTGCGGACGAGCCTACCACCGCCCTCGACGTCACGGTGCAGGCCCAAATTCTCGATTTGCTGCGGAGCCTGCAGGAGAAGAACAACATGGCGGTGTTGCTCATCACCCACGACCTTGGCGTGGTCGCAGAAATGTGCGAGCGCGTGGTGGTCATGTACGCGGGCAAGGTTGTGGAGGAAGCGGACGTCCGTACACTCTTCCGTTCACCAAAACACCCGTACACGTCCGGGTTGCTCAACTCGCTTCCGAAGATCACAGGCGAGAGAGAGCGGCTGAAGCCGATTCAAGGCAACGTGCCCTCGCTGGCGAAGATGCCGCAAGGGTGTCGGTTTGCGCCGCGCTGTCCGCTGGCGACCGACATTTGCCGGACGGAACAGCCGCCGCTGACCGAAGTGGCTGCAAATCATCGCGTCAGTTGTTGGCTGGCGGAAGGGGAGGCGAGAGCATGAGCGAGACTTTACTCCAAGTGTCCCATCTGAAGAAATACTTTCCTATTAAACGTGGCATCCTGCAGCGCACTGTCGGTCACGTGAAGGCGGTCGACGACGTCTCCTTTTCCGTCCGAAAGGGCGAGACGCTCGGGGTTGTCGGTGAGTCTGGATGCGGCAAATCGACGACGGGCCGATCAATTCTACGGCTGATTGAGCCGACCGCAGGGGAAGTGCTATTTCAGGGCAAGGATTTGACAAAGCTGTCGCGCAGCGCCATGCGCGAACTGCGTCAGAAAATGCAAATTGTCTTTCAAGACCCATATTCATCTCTCAATCCAAAGTATAAGATCGGTTCCCTGCTGGAACGGCCAATGAAAATCCACGGACTGTACAGCGCGGCAGAGCGCAGAAAGCGGGTCATCAACCTGCTCGAGCGGTGCGGGTTGGACGCCTCGGCTGTAAACAAGTACCCGCACGAGTTTTCGGGCGGGCAGCGGCAACGTATCGGCATTGCCCGGGCCTTGACCCTCAATCCTAGCCTGATTGTGCTGGACGAGCCCGTCTCCGCGCTCGACGTGTCGGTTCAGTCCCAAATCATCAACCTGCTTGAGGACCTTCAGGACGAGTTTGGCCTGACGTACCTGTTTATTGCGCACGACTTGAGCGTGGTCCGCCATATCAGCGACCGGATCGCCGTGATGTACCTGGGTCAGCTGGCCGAACTGGCGGACAGCCTGGAGTTGTTTGACGATCCGCTGCACCCATACACCAAGGCGCTGCTTTCCGCGATTCCGGTGCCGGACCCGGAAATCAAGCGCGAACGGATTCTGCTCAGCGGCGACCTGCCGAGCCCGGCCAATCCACCAGCGGGCTGCCCGTTCCACACGCGCTGCAAAGACGCGATGGACGTCTGCAAAGCCAGAAAGCCCGAATGGAAAGAAGTCAAACCGGGGCATCACGTGGCTTGCCATTTGTACAGCTGAGGATTTCGAGACCACGGGAGGGAATGGAATGAACAACGCAACGCTGAGCCCCGCACCCAATTCAAATGTCGGGCCGGCGACTGTTGCCAAACGCCCAAAATCCAAGATATACAAGGTTCTTCGCGCATACCCGTCGATTTTCTTCGGCGGACTCATCGTATTGCTTCTCGTTCTGATTGCCATCTTTGCGCCGGCCCTGGCGCATTATGATCCACTGAAGCCGATGGCGGACGG
>CAZYAH010000173.1:0-4837 GCA_964645595.1 uncultured Alicyclobacillaceae bacterium
AGCCTTCAGATCCGAATTGCGGAGCTTCGCATCGATATTGACCATGGCCAACTTGATGATGTCCGCCGCCGAGCCCTGAATGGGCGTGTTCATTGCGGTGCGTTCGGCAAAGCTGCGCAAGTTGTAATTGCGGCTGTGGATGTCCGGCAGGTAGCGGCGGCGGTTCAAAAGCGTCGTGACATACCCCTGTTTGCGCGCCGTCTCTACGATTTCTTGCATGTAGCGGGCCACGCCCGGGAACTTCGCGAAGTAGTCCTCGATAAACTTCGCAGCCTGCGCCCGGGATATGCCGAGATTCTGCGACAGGCCGTAGTCGCTGATGCCGTAGACAATGCCGAAGTTCACCGCTTTCGCCTGGCGCCGCATGAGCGGCGTGACTTCATCGAACGGAACGTCAAACACCGTCGCTGCGGTACTCGTGTGGACGTCCAGGTCGTTGCGGAACGCTTCAATCAGCGCTTCGTCGCCAGACAGGTGCGCGAGAATCCGCAGTTCAATCTGCGAGTAGTCCGCAGAGAGGATAATCCAGTCGTCGTAGGTCGGCTCGAACGCCTGGCGAAGCTTGCGGCCTTCCTCCATGCGGATTGGGATGTTCTGCAGGTTCGGTTCGGTGCTCGACAGGCGCCCGGTCGCCGTCAGTGCCTGGTGAAAGCGCGTGTGCACCCGGTTGGTCTCCGGCCGGATGACCTTCAACAACCCTTCCACGTAGGTCGACAAGAGTTTCCCAATCTGCCGGTAATCGAGGATCTTCTGGACAATCTCGTGGTACGGCGCTAACTTCTCGAGCACGTCGGCGCTCGTCGAGTAGCCGGTCTTCGTCTTCTTCATGGCGGGCAGGCCGAGCTTGTCAAACAGGATTTCGCCGAGCTGCTTCGGCGAGTTGATGTTGAATTCCGTGCCGGCAAGTCGGTAGATCTCCTGCGTCAACTGCTCGAGTTGTTCGGAGAGTTCCTCTCCGTACTTCTTCAACTTTTCCCCGTTGACGTGAAAGCCGAGGACTTCCATCCGTGCAAGGCAAAACTCGAGCGGAATTTCAACTTTGTAGCAAAGGTCATCCTGTTCCTGCGCCGAGAGCGCGTTTGCCATCCTAGCCTTCAGTTCTGGCAGAGCGGCGGCCAACTGCGCCATGGCTTCCGCGTAACCCGGTTCGCCAATCTTGGGAACTCGGATGCGCCGCTGCAGCTCGCGTTCCACGATGTCTGCCAGCGTCGACTCCCCGTCCGACGGATTCAGGAGATACGCAGCGACGAGTACGTCGAACCAGGAGCCGTTCGGCTGCAGCGTCATGCCGTGCCCATCGAGCAGGACAATCAATTGCTTCAGGTCAAAGACGACTTTGTCGTAGTCCGCCGACCACAGTTCTTTGACGTCGGTCGTCTCGAGCTCTGACTCAAACGAGATGTGGAAACACTCGTCCTTGCTTCCAATCACAAGTCCGAGTAGCGTTGCGGTGTGATAATCCTCGGAGTCACAAATGGGCAGGATTCCGAACGGATCTTGGAGTTTGTCCCAAAACTGCGCCAACTCCTGCCTCGTGGCAACCTTCTGTACAGTGCGATGCGGCGTTGGAGCGGGGCCTTCGTCCGCCAAACCTGTCGAATTGTCGATTTCCCCGGAAATCTTGTCGAGGAGCGACTTGAATCCGAGTTTCTGGAACACTTTGCGAACGGCCGTGGCGTCGTAGCCGTCGTACTTCAAGTCGTCGATGGTCCACTCCAACGGCACGTCGCGGTGGATGGTCGCAAGGCGCTTGGAGATCAGCGCGAGTTCGCGGTTGGCCGCAAGTCGTTCCCGCAGCTTTGCGCCGGGCACTTCGTCGATGTGCTCCAGCACTTCTTCCACACTCGGATACGTCTGCAACAGTTTCACGGCTGTCTTCTCGCCGACTCCGGGTACACCGGGGATATTGTCGGACGTGTCCCCCATCAGCCCTTTTAAATCGATGATTTGCTGCGGGGACAGGCCAAACCGCTCCACGACCCCTTGCGGCGTATAGTAGTCGACTTCGGTGATGCCTCTTCGCGTCAGCGCTGCGTGGACTCTATCCGATACCAGTTGCAACAGGTCCTTGTCCCCGGAGACGATGAGCGTCTCCATCTCCGCGGCGTCCGCGAACCGGGACAGGGTCCCAATGATGTCGTCCGCCTCGTAGTTTGGCACCTCTAGCGCCGGTATGCCAAACGCGGCCAATACTTCCTTGACGAGCGGGAACTGCTCGGACAGTTCACTCGGGGTCTTCTGCCGGGTTCCCTTATATTCCTCGTATACTTCGTGTCGAAACGTGGTCTTTCCCGCGTCAAACGCGACAGCCACGTGCGTAGGCTTTTCGTCTTGCAGCATTTTCAGCAACATCTGGGTAAAGCCAAAAACCGCGTTCGTAAACTGGCCTTCCGCATTGGTCAAAGGCGGCAAAGCGAAGAACGCGCGATACGTGATACTGTTTCCATCAATCAACATCAACTTGGTCGTTTGAGCCATATTGCACCCCGCCATGTAGGGTTTGAACGGAACTTCCCGAAGGCAACGCTGCGCGCTTCATGGCTGTTCCCGTCGCTCCCATTGTAACACATGGCCGCGGACGGCTTCGGTTGACGTTGGATAAGAAAACGGGGGCTTGTCGCCCCCGCGTTGAATGCAAATGTATTGGGTTGAAGATTACCGTGCGTTGACAATCTGGATAACGTTGCGTACCGATTCCGCCGATTTGTCGAGCGCAGCCTTTTCCTCGGGCAGCAGTTCCACTTCGAGGATTTTCTCGAGGCCGTTGCCGCCGAGGACGGTCGGCACGCCGAGGAACAGGTCGTGGTATCCGAATTCCCCTTCGAGCAGCGCGATGGCAGGCAGCACGCGGCGCTTGTCCTTCAAGATGGCTTCGGCCATCTGCACCAGCGAGGCGCCAGGCGCGTAGTACGCGCTGCCGTTGCCGAGCAGGTTGACAATTTCGCCGCCGCCCTTGCGCGTGCGTTCCACAATCGCGTCAATCCGTTCCTTCGGCAGCAGCTTCTCGAGCGGAATGCCGCCGACGTAGGAGTAGCGGATGAGCGGGACCATGTCGTCGCCGTGCACGCCGAGCACAAAACCGGACACGTCTTCCACGGAGACGCTGAGCTCTTCCGCGACAAACGAGTTGAAACGCGCCGTGTCAAGCACACCGGCTTGCCCAATCACGCGGTTCTTCGGAAAGCCGGAAGCCTTGTACGCGACGTAGGTCATGGCGTCGACCGGGTTGCTGAGGACAATCAGCACCGCGTTCGGCGAAAACTTGACGACCTGTTCGGTCACCGATTTCACGATGTTGGCGTTGGTGTGAACGAGATCGTCGCGGCTCATGCCGGGCTTGCGCGCCACGCCAGCGGTGATAATGACCAGGTCGGAGTTCGCGGTGTCCTCGTAGCTCGAGGTGCCGATGATGTGCACATCGGAGCCGATGACCGGCATCGCTTCCTGCATGTCGAGAGCCTTGCCCTTGGTCGGGTTCTCCATTTGCGGAATGTCGAGCAGGACCACGTCGCCAAGTTCCTTCATGGCCAACATGAGCGCGGTCGTCGCACCGGTGAAGCCAGCGCCAATCACGGAAATCTTTCTGCGTTTAATCATTTGTCAGACTCCCTCCACACACTTGCCTTAGAAGTTTTCTATCATGGCTGTCGCAAATTCGGACGTCTTCACTTCGGTTGCGCCTTCCATCAGGCGGGCGAAGTCGTACGTGACCGTCTTTTGTTTGATGGTCTTTTCCATCGCCTTGATGATGAGGTCCGCCGCTTCCTGCCAGCCGATGTACTCCAACATCATCACGCCGGACAGGATGACGGAACCTGGATTGACTTTGTCGAGGCCCGCGTACTTCGGCGCCGTGCCGTGGGTAGCCTCAAAGACGGCGTGGCCAGTGACGTAGTTAATGTTCGCTCCCGGCGCAATCCCGATGCCGCCGACTTGCGCAGCCAGGGCGTCCGAAATGTAGTCGCCGTTGAGGTTCAAGGTGGCAATCACGTCGTATTCCGCAGGACGGGTGAGGATCTGCTGCAGGAACGCGTCGGCAATCACGTCCTTGACAATGACCTTGCCGCTCTGTTCGGCTTCCTTCTGTGCCGCGTCCGCAGCCGCTTGGCCCTGCTCCGCTTTGATTCGGTCGTACTGCGCCCAGGTGAACACCTTGTCTCCGTACTCGCGCTCGGCGAGGGCGTAGCCCCAGTTCTTGAAAGCGCCCTCAGTGAACTTCATGATATTTCCCTTGTGGACGAGCGTGACGCTCTTGCGGCCGTGGCGCAGCGCGTATTCAATCGCCGCCCGCACCAGGCGCTCGGTGCCCTCGCGGGATACCGGTTTGATGCCAATGCCGGATGTCTCCGGAAACCGGATCTTCTTGACACCCATTTCCTTCTGCAGGAATTCAATGAC
This sequence comes from uncultured Alicyclobacillaceae bacterium, assembly GCA_964645595.1. Taxonomy (GTDB): domain Bacteria; phylum Bacillota; class Bacilli; order Alicyclobacillales; family Alicyclobacillaceae; genus Alicyclobacillus_A. The sequence goes on from CAZYAH010000173.1 coordinate 4,399, forward strand.
CTTTTTCACTTCCGGCGTGCCTTCCTGCCACTCGACGCCGGCGTAAATGTCTTCCGAGTTCTCACGGAAGATGACCATATCAACAAGTTCGGGATGCTTGACAGGTGAGGGGACTCCGTCGAAGTAACGCACAGGACGCTGGCACACGTACAAATCCAGTTCTTGGCGCAGCGCGACGTTCAGGGATCGGATTCCGCCACCAACCGGCGTCGTCAGTGGGCCTTTGATGCTGACGATGTACTCGGTAAGCGCCGTCAGCGTATCTTCAGGCAACCATTCGCCAAACGTGTGAAATGCCTTTTCGCCCGCGTACACTTCGTACCAGGCGATTTTCCGCTTGCCGCCGTACGCCTTTTCCACAGCGGCGTCAAATACGCGCCTGGACGCCGCCCAGATGTCTGGACCGGTGCCATCGCCCTCGATGAATGGAATAATCGGA
>CAZYAH010000174.1:0-4809 GCA_964645595.1 uncultured Alicyclobacillaceae bacterium
CCTGTCGGCAGGCAGTCTCGCCATCTCGGCGTTCAGCGTCGACAGCGCCGTCGAGTTGCTGTCCGGTGTGGTCCTGTTCCTGCGCCTCTTAGCGGAGTACGTGGCGCGGCAGGATGTCGTGTCTGAGGTTGCGGAGCGGATTGCTTCGTTCGTCGTGGGCATCTGCCTCATTGCGCTGGCAGCTTACATATCGTTTCGCTCTGGTCAGCTGCTCGCGGCGCGGACACCGGCGGAAGTGAGCCACTTAGGGATAGGTGTGGCCGCTGCATCCGGACTGATTACTCCCTGGTTGGCGCGCGCCAAGTACCGCCTGGGGATGCGCATGCACAGCCACGCGCTGATGGGAGATGCGGCCTGCAGCATGACTTGCGCATACATGGCGTGGACGTTGTTGGCTGGCTTGCTGTTGCAGTGGGCCTTTGGTTGGTGGTGGATTGACCCTGTGGCGGCCGTCGGGATCCTTTATTTTGTAATGCGCGAAGCAGGGGAGTCGCTGCACGCTGCCCGGCATGGCGGGGTACACGTCCACTAACTTGCCTGTACGGGTCCTTCCAGCTACATTAGTTGTGGTACGGTGCCGCAAAGAACGTTAGGGGCGCCGCTGGGAGGGCTCGAATTGTCTCTACAGAACGATGCAGGACGGAGTATTGAACAAAAGGAGAAGCTCTATACGTGGGGTGCGCGGTGCCTGCTGTTCCTGATTGCGGGCATTTTGCAGTGGCGTACCTTTTGTTCTGCTGTGTACGTACCGCTAACCGGAGACATGGTGCACTACAACTACGGGGCGGACATGCTGTTGCAGCGACACATCTTCGCCTACTGGGGACCGCAGCCGACGACGCAGGTTACGCCGGGGTATCCGCTGTTCCTCGCGGCGTGCAAGTGGCTCGCCAGTTTCACTCCGCTCCACGGCCAGGGGGGACTGCGGTTTGTGGTCCTCGTACAAGGCGCCCTCACGGCGATGCTCTCGATTTTGGTCTTCGAAATTGCAAGGCGGTTGACCACGCTCGTTTGGTCCGCCGTCGCAGCCCTCTTATGGACACTCTATCCTCCTGCAGTAATTAGTTCCAGGACCATTTTAACGGAACCGCTGTACGTGTTTCTGCTGTGCGCCTTTGTCCTGTTGGTTCTCGAGGCAATGCAGAAGAGAAGCGCACGTTGGTGGCTGTATGCTGGACTTGCCCTTGGCGCGTGTACGCTGGTGCGTCCGACGCCGTTCCCGCTCGTCGTGGGCGCAGCGGTGTACTTGTTGGTCGAACTCCGGAATCGCCGGGAGACGCTGCGCGGGCTCTTTGTAAAATGGGGATTGTACTCCCTTGGGTTCCTCGCTTTTCTCGCGCCTTGGTGGATCCGCAACTGGGTGGACTTTCACCGGCTCATTCTGACCAGCGACGACCTCGGCAATCCGCTGTTATTTGGCAGCTACCCGGACTGGGAAACGCGCGGCGACATGGTACGCGGGCTCACAGCTGCGCAGCAAAAGGCTTTGGCAATCCATCACATTGTAGAGGGGTTCTCGCAACAACCGCTCGTCTATCTGAAGTGGTATACGGTGGACAAGCTGGTGGAAATGTTCGGGCAGCCGTGGTACCCGGCGGCAGGGCACCTGCAGTGGTGGGTTCATTTCCACGTGCTCTGGGTCGTCTTGGGCGCGGTCGGCTTTCTCGTGTCTTTGTCTTTGGCGCGGGTTCGCTGGGTGGGGCTGATTGCACTGTATTTCGTCGTGGTGCAATTGGCGTTCATTCCGCTGCCGCGGTACGTGTATCCCGTCATGCCGTTCCTGTTTATCGGCGTGGGGATGCTCGGCAATCGGCTTGTGTCCCTCGTTGGAAGGCGGACTTAACTTGCATCCAGCACGGCTTGTGCTAAGCTGGTGAACGAGCGCTGCGAGCTGGGAGGCAGACATCTGTGAAAATCGCGGTTTTGATTCCGTGCTACAACGAAGAAAAGACGATTGAACAGGTGGTTGGGGACTTCCGCCGGGAATTGCCGGAAGCCACCATCTACGTATATGATAATAACTCTACGGACCGCACGGCAGAAGTTGCGGCTCGGGCGGGTGCCGTGGTGCGCCGCGAGCGACGCCAGGGCAAGGGCAACGTAGTTCGCTCCATGTTTCGCGACGTCGATGCGGACGTGTACGTCATGGTCGACGGAGATAACACCTATCCGGCGGAGTTCGTCCACCAGTTGATCCAGCCCATTCTCGACGGAGAGGCGGACATGGTGAGTGGCGACCGACTTTCCAACGGATCGTACGTACAGGAAAACAAGCGCCCGTTTCACAATCTGGGGAACCACATGGTGAAGGTGTTGATCAACCGGCTGTTTCACGCTGATCTCCGCGACATTATGACGGGATACCGCGCCTTCAACAGGCGCTTTGTGAAGAACATGCCGGTGGCGAGCGAAGGTTTCGAAATTGAGACCGAAATGACGCTGCACGCGCTGGACAAGAAATTCTCGATTGTTGAAATTCCCATCGACTACCGAGATCGGCCGGAAGGCAGCTTCTCCAAGTTGAACACATTCAGCGACGGGATGCGGGTGTTGAAGACTGTCTTCTGGATTTTCAAGGACTACAAGCCGCTGGCGTTTTTCAGCTTCTGCGCGCTCGTCTTTTTCCTGGCCGGCCTGGCTGTGGGGATTCCGGTCATCAGCGAGTACCTGGCGACTGGTTGGATCTCCAAGCTGCCTTCCGCCGTGCTGGCGGTCGGCCTGATGATGCTTGCGACGACTTCGCTCACTTCTGGATTTATTCTCGACACAATTGTGAAGCAGCACAAAGATCTGTATCAACTGATGTTGACCAAGGACGGACCGTGAGATGAATCTTGTCAATGTAGGACTTATCCTGGCGAATATCGTCCTGTTGGTGACCGGCCAGACGCTGTGGAAAATCGGGATTGAGCGGCACGGCCCGATGCGCGGCGTGGGCAGCCTGATTTTGACCATGTTTTCTCCGTGGGTCATTGCCGGCATCGCCTTGTACGTCGTGGCTACGGTCATCTGGATTTACCTGTTGTCGCGGTTGCCGCTGAGCCTTTTGTATCCACTGCAGAGTTTGGCGTACGTGGCGGCGGTTCTCGTCGCAATCTTTGTATTTCACGAGCACGTCTCGGCGATGCGCTGGATTGGCGTTGCCATTATCCTGATTGGCGTCACGTTCCTGGTTAAGTAGGAATGGGCAATCCGGCAGAGGAGGATGCACCTTGGAGTCTTTGAATCGTCAACAGCGAATTCGAAACTTTTCCATCATCGCCCACATAGATCACGGCAAATCGACGCTGGCGGACCGGATCCTCGAGTTGACCGGCACTGTGTCTGAGCGCGAGATGCAGGACCAGCTGCTCGACAAGATGGACCTCGAGCGGGAGCGCGGCATCACCATCAAGCTGCAAGCGGTTCGGCTGTACTACACGGCCAAGGACGGGATTGAGTACGAACTCAACCTTATCGACACACCTGGGCACGTGGACTTCACCTACGAGGTTTCGCGCAGTCTGGCTGCCTGCGAAGGCGCGCTGCTGGTGGTGGACGCGGCGCAGGGAATTGAAGCGCAGACGCTCGCCAACGTCTACCTGGCCCTCGAGAACGACCTCGAGATTTTGCCCGTCATCAACAAGATTGACCTGCCGAGCGCGGACCCGGAGCGCGTCAAGCAGGAAATTGAGGACGTGATTGGACTGGACGCGAGCGAGGCGGTGCTCGCATCGGCCAAGGCCGGAATTGGCATCGAGGAAATCCTCGAGCAGATTGTCCAGAAGGTGCCGCCGCCGAAGGGAGATCCGGAGGCGCCGCTGCAGGCGCTGGTATTTGACTCCCACTACGATTCGTATCGCGGCGTCATCGTCTACATCCGCGTAGTGAACGGCGAAATCCGGCCGGGGATGAAGATCCGGATGATGGCCACGAACGCCGAGTTTGAAGTGGTTGAAGTGGGTGTGTTCCGGCCGGACATGACGCCGGTTGACAGCCTGTCCGCCGGCGAGGTTGGCTACTTTTCGGCGAGCATCAAGAACGTCCGGGACACGCGCGTCGGCGACACTGTCACGAGCGCGGAGCGGCCGGCGTCGGAACCCTTGCCTGGCTACCGCAAAATCAACCCGATGGTGTTCTGCGGCTTGTATCCGGTGGACAGCAAGGACTACCAGGATCTGCGCGAGGCGCTCGAGAAACTGGCGCTCAACGACGCCGCGCTGACGTTTGAGCCGGAGACGTCGAGTGCCCTTGGCTTTGGCTTCCGCTGCGGATTCCTCGGGATGCTGCACATGGAGATTGTCCAGGAGCGCCTCGAGCGCGAGTACAACCTCACGCTCATCACGACCGCTCCGAGCGTGGTCTACCACGTTTACATGACGAACGGAGAGAAAGTCGAGATTGACAACCCGAGCAAGATGCCGCCAGCGGATCGGATTGACCGGATTGAAGAGCCGTACGTCAAGGCGTCCGTGATTGTGCCAAACGACTTTGTCGGCGCTGTGATGGAGCTCTGTCAGGAAAAGCGCGGGGTGTTCCAGAACATGCAGTACCTGGACCAGAGCCGCGTCACGCTGACGTACGAAGTGCCGCTGTCGGAGATTGTCTACGACTTCTTCGATCGCCTGAAGTCGTCGACGCGGGGTTACGCATCCTTTGACTACGAGTTGATTGGCTATCGGCCGTCCAACCTGGTCAAGATGGACATTCTGCTTAATGGCGAGGTGGTCGACGCGCTCTCGTTCATTGTCCACCGCGACAAGGCGTACAACCGCGGTCGGGTGCTGTGCGAAAAGCTGAAGGAACTGATCCCGCGGCAGATGTTTGAAG
>CAZYAH010000175.1:0-4800 GCA_964645595.1 uncultured Alicyclobacillaceae bacterium
CCTTCCCGTCCAGTTGCCGCCAGATCTCCGGCCCGAGCGTCTTGTAGTAGGTGGCTGGATTGGCCGGATTGGCAAACTGTAGCGGGCAGTAGGACCCTGGTATCTCCGCCAGCAGCTGCTTGCACTTTTCGATGGCTCCCGCCATCCCGAGCTCAGTCGGCGTGTTGACCACCGTCGCGCCGAGCGCGCGCATTAGCGCCTGTTTCTCGATGCTGAACTTCTCGGGCACAACAAAGATCACCGACAGGTCGCAATCGAGCGCTGCAATTGCGAGACCGATGCCCGTGTTCCCTGCCGTCGGCTCAATGATGGTGCCGCCAGGCTTCACCTTGCCGGACTCCAGAGCGTCCCGGATCAACTCCATTCCCAGCCGGTCCTTGATGCTACCGCCTGGATTAAAATACTCCAGTTTGGCAAACAGCCGCACGCCGCTTGGAAGCGGAAAATGGGTCAACTCGAGCAGCGGCGTGTTGCCGATGGCTTCCTTGATGCTGCGAATGACGTCCATGTGCAGACCTCCGCTCTCAGACGTGTTGCAGCTTGTTCAGAAATTGGAGGAGCCGCGGGTTCTCGGAGCGCGTGAAAATGTGTTCTGGGTCCCCCGCCTCCACGATGTATCCGTCGTCAACAAAAATAACCTTATCCGCAACATTTTTTGCGAAATTCATCTCATGTGTGACAATCACCATCGTCATGCCTTCGCGGGCCAGTTCCTGCATAACGCGCAGCACTTCGCCCACCAGTTCGGGGTCCAGCGCCGAAGTGGGCTCGTCAAACAAGAGGACGCTCGGGTCCATCGCCATCGCCCGCGCGATGCCGACGCGCTGTTGTTGTCCACCGGACAACTGGCGCGGGTACAGGTCCGCGTAGTCCGCCAGCCCGACCTTGCGCAACATGGTGAGCGACTTGGCGCGCGCTTCTTCCTTGCTTCGCCGCAGGACTGTGATCTGCCCTTCCATGACGTTCTCCAGCGCCGTCATGTGCGGGAACAGCGCGTATTGCTGGAACACCATGCCGGTGGCCTTGCGAAACGGCAGGACATCTTTCTCCCGCAGGCGAAGGTTCGGTTCGAACGTCATGGCCAGTGAACCCAAGCGGATCGATCCGCTGGTGGGCGTTTCCAGAAGGTTAAGGCACCGGAGCAGCGTTGTCTTACCTGAGCCGGACGGCCCGATGATGACCACCGTCTGACCGGCATCGACCGTAAAACTGATGTCTTTCAGGACCTCTCGGTCGCCGAACCGCTTTGACAGATTCTTTACCTCAATCATGCAAGGTCCTCCCCATCACGTGGCGAACCGCTCGAGGCGCGCCTCGATTTTCCCTTGCAGCCAGCTCAACACCGTGCAGAACATCAGGTAAATGAGGGCCGCCTCACAGTACATGAGCAGCGGATCGAAATTGACCGCGGCGCGTTCCTGAGCCACGTGGAACAGTTCAATCACCGTAATTTCCGCGGCGAGCGACGTGTCCTTCACCAAACTGATGAACGAATTGGCCAGCGGCGGGATGGAGACCCGCGCGGCTTGCGGGAGAATCACCCTGCGCAGCGCCTGGCGACGCGTCATGCCGAGCGACGCCGCGGCTTCCCACTGCGCCTTTGGTATGGACAGAATGGCTGCCCGGATGACCTCCGAGTTGTACGCTCCCACATTCAGGACAAAACCGATGAGAGCTGCTGGCAGTGGGTTGAGCGTGACGCCGATGTTCGGCAAACCGTAGAAGATGATGAAAAGCTGAACCAACAGTGGGGTTCCGCGGATGACCCAGACGTAAAATCGGGCAATCAGCCGAAGTGGCACGATGGAGGACAACCTCGCCAGCGCCGTGAGCAGCGCCAACACCAGCCCCAGGACAAAAGACACAACGGAGAGCGGGATGGTCACGACCAGTCCCGCTCGCAACATAGGCCAAAACGATGAAATGAAATTATCCATCCCCGACGTGGGGGCAAGCAGCGTCTCCAATTCAGCTCATCCTCAGTGCAAGACGTTCTCGTTAAACCATTTTTTCGAGATCTTGTCGTAAGTTCCGTTCTTCTCGATGGTCGCCAGCGCGTCGTTGACCGCCTTGACCAGTTCCGGGTTTCCCTTACGGAACGCGAAGGCGCTCTGGCTGGCATCTTCGTTCGTCGCGACGACTTTCAGCGGTGCGTCAGGGTGTTGCTTCATGAACGCGAGGAACGACAGTTTGTCGTTGATGGTCGCATCCACGCGCCCCGACTCAACCAGCTGCAGCGCTTCGTTGAAGCCCTGCACACTGACGATGGTCGCACCATTCTGCTGAGCCATCTTCCCGAAGTTGCTGGTCAGCGTCTGCGCGGATTTTTTCCCGTTCAGATCTTTAAAGGAATGGATGGTCGTGTTGTCCTTGCGAACAATCAACACGGAAGCAGATGTGATGTACGGCGTCGAGAAGTCGTAGATCTTTTGCCGGTCCTGTGTCACCCCGACTTCATTGGCGACCATGTCGAACCGCTTGTCGTTCAAGCCAGCCAACATGCCATCCCAGGGGGTTTCCACAAAATCCGCCTTGACGCCAAGCTGCTCTGCCACGGCCCGGGCCAGCTCGACGTCAAATCCAGTCAACTGGTTCTGGCTGTCGTGAAAACTGAACGGCGCGTACGTGCCCTCCGTGCCAATTTCAATGGAGCCGCGTTTCTTGATTTGTTCCAGCAAATTGCCGCCTTGTGCCGCGGTGCCTGTGGATCCGCCACCCGCGTTATTGGTTCCATTTCCAGCGGCGCCACAGGCCGTGAGCACTGCCAGCGAGACAATAGACATGAGACCAAGGGCAATTCTCTTTTTCATTCTCCCCAACTCCTAGTTTTCTGATTTAAATACCTGCTTTAATATAGCACTTTGCAGTCGGGAGCGCCAGCAACCCAGCCACAAAGAAAAATTCCCCTGTGCACGTTAAATTGATTCCTTCCACAGCTCGTTATTCGACGCGGCTGCTGTGGCTACAAAGAAAGGGGCTGTCCCCGTGGCACATCAAACGTTGCCAATGAGGACGCCCCTTCGTACAATAAGGTTTTCACCTAGAACGAACCCATCCGGACTGGAACAATGCGCTTACTTCGTCCGCCGCGACAGGATGTCCAAACAAGTAGCCCTGCATTTCGTCGCATCCGTGCTGCCGCAGGATTTCCGCCTGCTCGTTTGTCTCCACGCCTTCTGCGACGACCTTGAACTTTAGGTTCTGCCCCAGCGTGATGATGGCGCGGACAATCGCCAGATTGTCTGCCCGCCTGGACAGGTCCCGGATAAACGTCCGGTCAATCTTCAGCGTATCGACAGGCAGGTTGCGCAGACGCGCCAGACAGGAGTAACCCGTTCCGAAATCGTCAATGGCAATGCGGATTCCCATGGCCCGCAGTCGGTTCAGCCTGTCGGTGACGTCGCCGATCGAATCGAGCAATACGGACTCCGTGATTTCCATCTCAATTCGATCCGGTGTCACGCCGGTCTCGCCCAATATCTCGTCGACGGTGTCCACAAAATTCGGGTCTTGCAATTGCCGACCAGAGATGTTGATGGCGACCGTCACCCGCGGCAAGCCGTTTGCATCCCACACTTGAATCTGTTCGCACACCCTGCGCAGCACCCATTCCCCAATGCCGACGATGAGGCCTGTCTTCTCCGCAATCGGGATGTAGTCAGCCGGCGAGACCTGTTTCATGAGTGGAGACGTCAGCTGCAGCAGAGCCTCGACCCCAGTGACCTGACTGGATTTGGCCGACACCTGCGGCTGAAACCGCAGGGATATTTCATTGTTTTCCAGCGCCTGCTGGATGCCGCGCACCAAGGACCGCTTCTCGCAATACTTGTCACTCATGGAGCCGGTGTACAACCGATATCCGTTCTTCCCGGATTCCTTGGCGGCGTACATCGCCGTGTCAGCATTGCGCAGGAGCGTGTCCGCGTCGTGGCCATCGCGCGGGTAGATGGCAATGCCAATGCTCGTTGTCACGTAGAACTCGTGGCCATCGATGGACACTGGCGCCCGCAATTGGTCCAGAATCGACTCAGCCACCCGAACTGCGGTCTCTTCGCTCTGGATCCAGGGCAGCAACAACAGGAATTCGTCGCCCCCGACCCGCGCCAGGACGGCATCGTCGTCCAGGCAACTTTTCAGCCGTTCCGAGACCACTTGCAGGAACTTGTCGCCAAACAGATGGCCGTAGGTGTCGTTGATGGACTTGAATCGGTCCAGGTCCAGCAATAGTACGGCGACCATCGCCTTCTGCCGCTCTGCGCGTTCCAGCACGCTGGCGAGTTTGTTCGAAAATTTGCGCCGGTTCGGCAAGCCCGTCAAAACGTCGTGGAACGCCAGATGTTGAATCTCTTCCTCGTACTTGCTCCGCTCAATGGCCAGCCCTGCCAGCCTGGCGTACGTTTCCAGGAGAAGGATGTCCTGGTCTGTCGGAGAGGAAGGCTGCCTTGAGTAGAGCCCGAGCGTCCCGAGCACCTGGCCGTCCGCCGCAAGGATGGGCGTGGACCAGCAGGAACGCAGTCCGTGGCGGAGCGCGGCGTCAAGGTACCGGGTCCAGAGCGGATCGGCCGCGATGTCATGTGTGATCACCGTTTCCTTGCGGTACGCTGCAGTGCCGCACGCACCGGCTCCTTCTTCAATCGGAATGTCGCCAACTTCTTCGATGTATGACGAGGGCAGACTTGTCGCGCGGAACCGATATAGCAACTGTCCGTCAAACGGATTCAACAGGTAGATGGAGCACAGGTAGTTGGACTGTTCTTCCACTGCTGAGACCAGGTTGCGCAGAATCTGCGTCAGAGGTTG
>CAZYAH010000176.1:0-4788 GCA_964645595.1 uncultured Alicyclobacillaceae bacterium
GGAATTACTAGCGAGTCGATTGGCGCCGTGTACACCGGTACTGGCCACTTCGCCAATGGCAGAGAGGCCGGGAAGAGTCGTTTCTCCGCTCATGGTGGCCTTCACGCCGCCCATCAGGAAGTGAGCGGCGGGAGACACTGGGATAGGTGCCACCGTTGGATTAATGCCGAGTTTCATACAGTACTCGTAAATGCTTGGGAAGCGGATCGGAAAGTCCCTAATTGTTGTCGTGTCCAAGTAAACGCTTCCATGTTCTCGAACGTGCTGATAGATGGCGCGGGCCACTACATCTCGAGACGCCAGGTCGTCCGACGAATGCGGCATAATTGGGCGTCCACTCGTGTCGACCAACCGCGCGCCAGCGCCGCGCACGGCCTCAGACACGAGAAAGCAAGGATTGGCGTCGAGTGCGAGCGCAGTGGGGTGAAACTGGACGAACTCCAGATTTTGCACCACCGCTCCAGCCTGGTACGCGAGCGCAATTCCGTCACCGGTTGCGCCGAGGGGATTGGTCGTTCGCGGAAAGAGTTGTCCGGCGCCCCCGGTTGCAAGAATGACGCCGCGCCGCGCGCGCCATATGGTTTCGTGGGTTTCGTGCCCACTCGAGGCTGCGCATCGGCCGAGCACGCCAACGACAGCGCCACCGGCGTTTTGCACCAGGCGAACCACATGAACACCTTCAAACCGTTCGACGTTCGCGAGTTCATCTAATTGACGGAGCAGCGCCTCCATGATTTTGCGGCCTGTGGCGTCGCCCCCGGCATGGAGGATGCGCCGCTCGCGATGGGCCCCCTCCAGGCCGAGAGACAACTGCCCGTTGGCATCTTTGTCAAAGCGCACACCCATCTCCTGCAACCAACGGATCATCGTCGGGGCGCGTTGGGTGAGCACGGATACAGTTCCGGGATTGCACATCCCGCCTCCCGCCAGCAACGTGTCCTCTGCGTGCAGGTCCGGTGAATCCACGGGGCTGACGGCTGCCGCCACGCCACCTTGCGCGAAGTAGGAATTGCTCTGCGCCGCAGGCGCCTTGGCGAGGACGGCCACGTCTCCCAGTTTGGACAGTCCGTAGGCGGCCGCACAGCCAGCAAGGCCGCATCCGACAATGACGAAATCCGCCTCCATCACGTTCATCTCGAACTTCCTTCCGCTGCGAAGTTACTGTAAATGGCCTCCACTCAAACCAGTTCAATGTCTAGACCCACATCCAGGCTCACGGCGGAGTGGGTCAGTGCACCCATGGAGATGAAATCCACTCCGGTTTCTGCAACCTCACGGATTCGCTCCAGTGTCATGTTGCCGGATGCTTCGAGCAAGGCGCGCCTCTGTGTTCGTTCCACGGCTCGCCGTAGTGTCTCCGTGTCCATATTGTCGAGCAGAATGAGGTCCGCGCCCTCCCGCAGAGCCACGTCCAACTGTTCGAGCGTGTCCACTTCCACTTCAATCTTCTGCGACACCGCTGCCCCGCTCCGAGCGCGTTCAATCGCTTCCGCTACTCCCCCAGCGATGGCGATGTGGTTGTCCTTGATGAGAATCATGTCGTCCAGGCCGAACCGATGGTTGTATCCGCCTCCGATACGAACGGCATACTTCTCGAGCGCGCGCCAACCGGGCGTGGTCTTGCGCGTATCGAGCAATTTTGTGCCGGTTCCTTCAAGGCGTCTCACTGCAGCTTGCGTCAGCGTCGCGACGCCGCTCATGCGGGCCAAAAAATTCAGGGCGGTGCGCTCGGCCGACAAAATGGCACGCGCCGGCCCGTAGACTTCACAAACGGCGGTTTTCTCATGTACATCCTGTCCGTCTTCAACCCACACCTTGATTTGGATGGACGGATCCACCGCGTGAAACACCGCTTCCAGCACAGGGAGACCTGCGACGCAGCCGGGCTGCTTGATCCACACCGTCCCCTTTGCTTTTGCAGTCGGACTTACTACAAGATTTGTGGTGCAGTCGCCGCGTCCAATGTCTTCCGAAAGCGCCAACTGTATCAAATGCTTTGTAGAATCGGTCAGAAACATGTGAAAACCTCCGTTTTTCTCCAAAAGAAAACAGAGACCTTGGATTAAAAACAATCGGACTTGCCTCCTTGGATGTTCTCTGGGTTCGTAGTTGAATGCTTCTCCAAGTCGAGGCGAAGTCCGATTTCACGCCGAATATCGATTGCCTGGCAAAGATTCAGAAATCTATAAAACCATTGTGATTACAGTCGTTTATATCATATGTAAACTAAGATTGACTAGTTGTCCCTCGTAGGCAAATCCCGGCAGAGCGGGATTTTATGACACTTTTTGCCACTTTCCCGTTCGACCCCCTGGAACGAAGCTTCTTTTCCGAATTTCTATGACAGACCCCCGTCCACATTTGGGTGACTATTACACCTTCGATAGATACGCCCTCAAATTACACATCCTCCTGCCTGCCGCCTTTTTTGGCAAAACACTATCACAGAAAGGAGCAGTCCTATGCATTTGTATATAGATCTGGGAACATCCAATTTTCGCGCCGGCGCTTCCATGGCGAAGGCTGTGCTGAACGAACCTTCCGTTGTGGCTTACGGCCCTGGTCAATCCACCATTGTGGGCAGCCAGGCTGAGCAAATGCTGGGACGTCATCCTGGCGAAATTCGCTTGACTCGTCCGATGGAGGGTGGCATCGTACGGGACTACGACGCAGTGGTCGACGTCCTGAAATACGCTATCGCGAAACTCCACGTCAATCGCGTGTTCCGGAAATTTTCCGTTACCATGTCCTGTCCGGGCGCTCAATCCCAAGTCGACAAAAAGGCGCTGGAAGAAGCTGCTCGCATGGTGGGCGCTGGGAGTGTCCACTTCGTCGAGTCGCCGATTGCGGCCGCAATCGGTGCGGGTCTTCCCATTGACAAGCCGACTGGCTGTCTCGTGGTCAATTTGGGTGGCGGAACCACCGAAGTGTCCCTCATCTCGATGGGTGGCATTGTGGACAGTCAAAGTTTGAACAGTGGTGGACAGGCGATTGACGAGGAGATTGTAGACGCCATTCGCAAGCAGTATTCCTTCGTCATTGGCAGCCGCTCCGCTCAGGACCTAAAACACCAAGTGGGTCAACCATCTGACGAAAACGTGTTCCGTGTACGCGGCAGAAATTTGGAAACTGGACTTCCGGATACACTCGCTGTGCCCCGCGAGTTCATCGAACCCGTACTGGAAGCGTATACCGATAGGATTATCCAGTTGCTGATTCAGGCCATTGAGGCCTGTCCACCGGAGCTGGTTGGAGACATCATGGACCATGGCGTCATTCTCGTCGGCGGCGGAGCGTATATGAAGAAGGTCGTGCAGAATTTGACGGAGCGGATTGAAGTTCCCGTCATGGCAGACGAAGAACCGGATACGTGCGTGATCCGCGGTCTCATGAAAACCCGCGCTTCTGCCCGGAACCGGAATGGACGCACGTGGCGAATGCCTCAAGTCCCGTTCAAGCAATTGCTCCGCAAAACAAACACACACTGACCCTACAGTGTGCAGATTCCGTCAACACACACAACCGGGGAGACTGGCCATGGAACGGGCCTTCTCCCCGGTTCTTTTGACAGGGTGTGTGCGCCACGTACGGATGAGACGCCGCCCTGCCAATTATTGAAGAATATCGTCAGGCTTGCTTAGTCGCTTCAATCTCCAGCGAGACCTGAACCTGGTCTCCGACCAGAACGCCGCCGGTCTCCAGTGCAGCGTTCCACGTGAGCCCGTAGTCACTGCGGTTAATGGTGCCGTGTGCGCTGAAGCCAGCCCGTTCGCCACCCCACGGGTCTTTGCCCTGTCCTTCGTAGGTCACGAGGAACGTCTCGGGGCGCGTCACACCGTGCAGGGTCAAATCCCCGGTGACTTCGTATTCGCCTTCGCTCTTCTTGGTGATCTTGGTGGCCTTAAACGTCATCGTCGGATACTTTTCGACGTCGAAGAAATCGGCGGAGCGCAGGTGATTGTCCCGATCCGCATTGCGCGTGTCAATGCTTGCGACATCGATGGTGAACTCAATGTCTGCCGTGGTCAAGTCTTCGGGATCTGCCTCAATCTTCGCGTCGAATTTATGGAACGTCCCTTTGACCTTCGCAATCACCATGTGCTTGATTGCAAAGTCCACGCTGCTGTGTGCTGCATCGACTGCCCACTTGTGTTTTGCCACAAGAAACACCTCCAATTTTACTTACACAATAATATGTACTAACAAAAATCAAGTTAAAGCAATTTGATTATCTCTCAGCACAATTAGTTTGTCAAGACATTTCTGAAATCATGAGCAGCCATTGTAGTACGCTCCGGATCTCAGTCAACGTTCGCAACTTTCTGTGATAGAAACGTTCTGTGATATATTCGAGACACGACGTTGCTGTGTTGAGGAGAATCTATGCAACCTGTGGTTCAGCAACCGGAAAGAGTACGTTCCCCACTGTGGCGAAACGCAGATTTTTTGTCGTTCTGGGCGGGTCAGGCCATATCGGAAATCGGATCGCGGATTACTCGGGAAGGACTTCCCCTCGCAGCCGTGCTGACCTTGGGTGCAACTCCCCTGGCGTTAGGCTGGCTCCGCGTCGCAACTGCGGTCCCCGTCGTGCTGCTCGGGCTCTTCGTCGGCGTCTTGATTGACCGGTTTCCGCGAAGGCCGTTTCTGATCACGACGGATGTCCTGCGCGCTGCCGCGCTGTTCATCATTCCCATCGCCGCCCTCACTGGTCACCTGGGGATGGGCTTGCTGTTCGTCGTCTCGGCGGTGATGGCGATGCTCAGCCTCGTGTTCACGGTCGCCTACGAG
>CAZYAH010000177.1:0-4781 GCA_964645595.1 uncultured Alicyclobacillaceae bacterium
ATTCAAGTGCTCGACCAAGAACGCCGCAATTCTTCCGTATGCGACAATCCGGTTCTTCAGTTTCACGACGCCGTGGCCTTCATCTTCGAACCGCAGGTATTCGACGGGATGGTTTCTCCGCCGCAGCGCGTCGACAATTTGTTCCGCCTCGCTCACGGGCACGCGCGGATCATTTGCGCCGTGAATGACAATCATGGGAGCAGTAATCTTGTCGACGTGGTGGATGGGCGAGATTTCGTCGAAAAACTCTCCGTCCGCTTCCACGGTTCCGTATTCACATTCCCGGAGGTGGCGGCGGTATGGGCTTGTGTTCTCGATGAACGTCCGCAAGTTGGCAATCCCGACTATATCGACTCCCGCAGCCCACAGGTTAGGATGGTGTGTGACGGCCGCCAAGACCATGAATCCGCCGTAACTGCCGCCCATCACGGCAATCGCGTCGCGCTTGGCATTGCCGTGTGCGAGCAACCAGTCCACGCAGGCCGCCAAATCCTTGACAGAGTCCATGCGCTTGCGGACGTCGTCCAGGTGCACGTAGGTTCGGCCATAGCCGGAGCTGCCGCGGACGTTTGGCACAAACACGGCAAATCCCTGTTGCACGAAGTACTGGATGACGCTGTTAAACGAGTTGCGGCTCTGCGATTCCGGTCCGCCGTGAACGTAGACAACCACGGGGTAAGGCCCCTCGACGGCTTTTGGAACATAGTAAAACGCCGGTATCTTGAGCCCGTCAAACGACGGGTAGTGGACGAGCTCGGGTTCGACAAACGTCTCCGCTGGCACGGCGGACACGGAGGCGTAGGTAGCCCGCTCGAGCTGGTTGTCTTCTACGCGGTACGTCCAGACTTCCACACCGTACAGCGGACTGCTCAACGTGATGGCTAGTTGGTGTGAGTGACGAGCCCAGGCCAGAGAACTGACGACTCCCGCAGGCAACTGGGACACCGGTGCCGCGGCGTCTGCTGAGGCCCCGGACTTGACGTCCCACACGTACAGTTTGGATGTGCCATCTTCGTTCTTCGCGAACGCCAGGTAACGGCCATCGCTGGAAAGCACGGCGCACTCCGTATCCCACTCGTCCTTCGTTAGAAATTCGATCCGCTTGGTCGACAGGTCCAGTCGCGCCAGGCGAGTGAATTCGCTGCCCGCATCCGTCAAGACGTACAGCCAGAGGCCGTCGTCCGAAAAGCCGACCGGGTGGAATGCGGCTTCGTCCTGGTGTGGCGTGAGCAGTTCCAAATCCCCAGACGCAAGGTCGAGCAGGAAGATGTCGTTGTTCAGATTGGTGTAGTGACGGGTAATTAGCAGCTTTGTTCCATCGGGTGAAAAACGTCCGGCAAAGTTGGTGTAATCACTCGTGTGCACTGCATCGAAGGATTTTGTGGAGATGTCGTAGATGTACACGTCGAATGCGCGTCCGTTGCGGCGATTGCTGTAAAAACTGAAGCGCTGACCGTCCGGAGCCCAGGCGCCAAAGCCGTAAATGTGGCTGGGATCCCCTGTGAGATCTTCTACATCCACTCCCAGGTGGCCGGTGAGAAAGAGTTGCGCGTTTTCGCTGCCGCCCTCGTCCGCGCTGACAACCACATGATCGCCAGCGGGGGATGCCGAGACCTGCAACACCCGATCCGAAAAAAACGTGAGTTGCCGCGGCCACGGCGCTCCTGGTTCGGTGACCCACACTTGCGGCACGCCGGTGATGTTGGAAATGAAGTACATCGTCTGGTCGTCGTGGGAGAACGACGCATCATAAGCGGAGCGGATTTCCATGTACCGCTCAATGGGGATGGGGCGACGGCGCATTGCTGGCAAGGTGCATTCCTCCTTCAGACTGTGTGAGTGCAAGGGCTGGCTCCCGGGGCTTGAGTGTCTCTTCAGTCCGCATCTTTTGTTTGCGGAAGTATCAGAAAACGACTATTCTTAATGCAGACTGTACACTATTTTTCGCTCTGGTATAAAGTGTAATAGAATGTATAGAAAGATTCGGACACAACCATCTCGTGTGGGATAGCAGACCAGAGACAGACCAGCGAGATCCGATTGGGGGAGTGATGCTCTTTGCCATCAGCCATCTGTCCACATTGCGGGGAATCTGCTTATTCAAGCGCGGACTTCAACCGAGTCTGGACTTGCCCGTACTGCGGAAAGCAAGTCATCCCTCGTCCGTCCGCCGCGCAGCGAAGCTCCGCTCGCGACAACACAATTGACTATTACAGCCGCTTTTGGACTGCAGAGGAGTCGGCGACCAACAAATCGTACAAACAAACACACGGTTGAATTTGCAGAATCAGGCATTTGGGCTGCCCCCAGCCGCGAGGTTGGTGCGGGCAGCCCTTTTGTCGAGTGTTCAGCTGAAAATCATCCGGAGCGCGGTGCCAATCATGAGGACCCCGAGAATGCGCAACAACCACGGCCCGGACACTTTCGCCGCGATGCGAGGTCCAATTTGTCCGCCTATCCAGGCGCCGATGGCGAGGAACAGGGCGTACAGCCAAGCGACATCGCCGAGCATGGCGTGCGACACCGCCCCGACGAAAGAGGAGACAAGGACCATCAGCATGGACGTCGCCACGGCGACGTGCGGAGGGAACCCGAGCAGAAGGACCATGACGGGCACCATGACCGTGCCGCCGCCGATGCCGAACAGGCTGGAGAGAAACCCGACAAGAAACGCGGCCACGAGGCCCACGGGCAGGTTGAAGTCGTACTCGTACAACTTTCCTGTCGCATCGCGGAAGCTCCGGTGCGAGGTTGGGCGGAAGATGACGTTCTTCGCTTCCTTCGGTTTGATCATAAGGAAGATACTCGTGCAAATGAGAAAAATGCCGAACGCAAGGTTGAAGGTGTGTGTCGGAAGGTAATGACTAAAGTGGGCCCCCACGAACGCGCCGGGAATGGATGCGACGGCGAAGGCGGCTCCGCTCTTGAAGTCGATGCGGCGCTGTTTGCCGTAAACCCACGCGCTGGTGAGTGAGTTGATGACGATGACGGCTGTCGAAGTGCCGGCGACAATGCGAGACGGCAAAGTGAGGAACAGAGTCGTCAAAGGAACGATGATAAAGCCGCCGCCGAGGCCGACGAGGGAACCGAGCGACCCGGCGAGGATCCCGATGATCACAAGCAACAGGTCAATCCAGATGTTCATTCAGCCAACTCCTTGACAAGGCATTCACCGAGTGCCGCATGGGAGGTACGCGGTTCTGGGTGATCACGAATTGGGAGATTGGGGCGACAATCAGTTGGGCGTCGCGTACAGAGAAGAAGTGGACAGGAAAACGAGCCCTATCAACAGCCCGACGCAGGCGATGCCAAGCAGCTTGCCGCGCGACAAATTGCGCTTCGCATCGGGACGAACGACCACGAATAAGGTAAAGAGAACTGCGATGACAATGACGAAGATGACGCGGATGCCGAGGTGAAGCACAGTATGCACGGTCTCATTCCTCTCGAATCGAGTACACCAGTCATTGTGCCACAGTCGGCGAAAACTTGCACGCTTGGTTTGGAATGGGGCGAACGGCAATGGCGAGGGAACTGAGTCAGACCTGCGCCATTCTCAAAATTGGCCTGTGGAACGGGGCGGACACCGATTGGCGAGGTACGCTCTTGTACAAGGCGCTGCTACAGGACGCCATTCGGGCGGGCGTGCGCGGTGGAACGGCCTGGGGAACGGTCGAAGGCAGCAGATCCTCGCGGACGTTTAAAACGGTAGAAAGCGAAGTCACCTCCAACGAATTGCCTGTCCTGATGGAGTTTGTCGATACATTGGCTGTCCTGGAACCGTTCATTCCCAGGTGTCAAAAGCGAATCGGCCAGAAAGGCGTCATGGTGGTCGAACTTGGGCAAGCCTGGTGGCATGCCCGTCGCGGAGGTGACAACAGCGTGAATCCGGAGGAAAAACCAATAAGCGGCCGGACGAATCCTCAATACGACGGTTTGCAAGTCCAGATCTTCACGCTGGAACAGAATCAGATTGACGGGCGGCCGGTATACCAGGCGGTCGCGGAGTTCTTGCGCAATCGCGGAATCTTGTGGATCTCCACGGCGCGCGGGATTACAGGATTCGGCGAACTGCGAAAGGTGCATAAGCGCAGTTGGTGGATGCGGAAGAGCGACGTTCCCGTTGTGATGACAATCCTCGACAAAGTCGAACGGTTGGAGGTCTGTCTACCGGAACTCGCAGAGTACATTGGAGATCAGGGATTTGTGGTGAGCAAACCGGTCGTCTGGCACTGGCCGACTGAACAGGGCGCGCCGCAGTGAGCGCGCCCTGTTTGCCACAGATGTCATTCCGGCAGGCGAATGTGCAGGGTTGAAGTCAGGCTTCCAACTTGACACCGGATCGGCCCGCCCAGTTTGTGAAGAACAGGTAGCGGGCGACAACCATGTGCAGCAGCCACGATTCAATGACGCCATAGAGGATTGCCACGCCGAGCAGGGTCAGCCAGGAGACGAACGTCGACAGTGACATAGCGGCGCTGGTCGCGAGGACGAGCAGGACACCGTAGGGCAACATGGCGACCAGACCAGACAGCAGCGCGCCGACGGCGGATCTGAGCGCGAAGCCGATATTCCGCTCGGAGACCAGCGCTACGTCGCCGAACAGAAACAGGTAGCGAAGAAGCAGGACGAGCGCGGTGGCCGTCGCGTTGCTTTGCGGGAACACCCGAACCACGCCTGCCAGGAGAATGTTCAACCCCATCCAGAGCAGGTACCACATAAACAGGCGCCAGAAACTCTTCATGGCGTCGTGGAGGAAGGTGGCGGGAGTCGCCGGCTGC
>CAZYAH010000178.1:0-4772 GCA_964645595.1 uncultured Alicyclobacillaceae bacterium
GTCCTGCGTCCAGCGGCTCAGAAGCGTCGACTTGCCAGCGTTGGTGTACCCTACCAGAGCGACCACGGGAATCGTCCGCGAGCGCTTGGCTCGCTGGGTGGCGCTCGTCTTGCGCAGCTGTTTGAGAGCCTGCCGCAAGTGGTCTATGCGCTCCCGGATCCGCCGCCTGTCCGTCTCCAGCTTCGTCTCGCCGGGACCTCTCGTGCCGATGCCGCCGCCGAGGCGGGACAGCTCTGCGCCCCGTCCAGTCAGGCGCGGCAGCAGGTACTGAAGTTGCGCAATCTCTACCTGCAAACGCCCTTCCCGGGAGCGTGCCCGCAGCGCGAAGATGTCGAGGATAAGCTGTGTCCGGTCAATCACGCGGCATCCGATTCTCCCTTCCAGGTTGCGAACCTGGCCGGGGCTCAACTCCCCGTCAAAGACCACAACGTCTGCCTCATGTTCGTCGACAGCCGCTGCAATCTCCGCGACCTTGCCGGAACCAAGGTACAGACCCGCGTCCACATCCGGCCGGGTCTGCACAATCGTCTGCACCACCTCGCCGCCCGCCGCCTCGCACAGCCCAACCAGTTCATCCAGTCGGCTGTGGAACGCTTCCTCGCGCTCTGTGGGATGGCGCCGACAAGCGAGGATGACCTTCTGAACGTCGGAAATCGTCACTTGACCACCTCTTCCGGCCCATTGTACCACTTCCCGGAACTTTGGTTGCAAATGGGGCAATTGCCTTCCTGAAGGGCAGCGATGCGCAGTCGGAGAGGCGCCTCGGCCAGCGCCGCAGTCCGCCCTTCCCGCCGCCCGAGTCTGCGGCCAATCGCGTACGCGAGCAACGCGGCCAGGCAAAGGCACAGTACGAACAATAAGATGGCATGCCAGCCCATCACGAGTGAACCCCTTTCCGTCCCTCCATGTCATTCCAGATGTTGCTGGTGGTAGCTTCCGCCAGAACCGTCAATAGTGTAAACGCGATGAACCCGAGCGCGGTCCACCACGTATTGCACAGGACTGCGACGCACATGGCAGCCAGCGTCAGCAGCGTGGTCTCCACGACGCCGATGCGCCGCGCCAGGTTCCGCTGTCCCGTTCTCTGGTCGGAAGTAAGGTCGACAATGTCGTCAATCCAGTCGAACACCGCCATCAGCGCAACGCCCCACAGCGCCGTCTGCCAGCCGACCAGTGCGACCGACAACGCAATGGCTGCCACTATTTCCACGTAAGCAGGGACTTTCGTCGGCAGCTTTTCCTTCCATGTCGACAACATGCCCACAGCGTAACTGCCGAAGAAGATGGAAATCGCGAGATCTGTCTTTAGGAACCCGGCTATCAGGCCGAGACACAGGGCGTACGGCAGACTCGCCCGGGAGAGCTTGATGGCGAGTGTGCGTTTGCCGCGGCAGATGTCGTACTCCGCATCCAAGTAGTCGTCCATGAGCTTGATGGTGGCTCCCATCAGCAGCAGCGCGACGAGCACTGTCGCTCCGTTAAGCAAATCGCCAGACATGCTGCTTCACCTCCCTGAAGCCCGTGGCATACAGCGCCGAGATGGGAATCACCCGGTGCCGGGAGAACCGCCGACACAGAGAGCGGTACCCTTGCTTCGCTTCAGGCAGGTCCATCTTGTTTGCCAGAATCAAGTATCCGCTGTTTTGCAAACCATACGAGCTGATCTGCTCGTCGAGCGGATCCCATGCGAGGCCGTCTGCTTCTCCCCGACTCCCCTCGATGCGCGACCGGCGGCCGAGGTCCGCCGCGTCGACGACGTGCAGGATCACGTCGGACTCAAGCATCGCCTGCAACGTCTGCGCCATCGCTTCGCGTACGGTTAACTCGGGGTGAATGCCTTCGACCAGTCCCGTCGAATCGGTGACGAGCAGTTGCCGCACCCCCTTGCCGCGCGGAAGTTCCACGACAACCGACTGGAGGTTGCGGGTCGAGTGCGGCTCAGGCCCCGACAGCATGCGCTCCGCCTCAGCCAGCGACATGCGTTTGTGCTCCGTTCTCCCATCGGTTCGTTCCACCAGCCACCGCAGCTCGCGGACGCCCATGTAGCGCGCGAAGTGGATGCAAAACAGTGTCTTGCCGACGTTCGTCTTGCCGATGACCACGCTTCGGTTCACGTCGAGATCCCCTCCCAGCGAAAATCCTGCGGCTCCAGCGTCATTGCGGCTTCACGGCTGAGTACAGGTTGTTCATACAGGCGTACCGCGTGCTGACGAATGGCTTTTTCAATCAAGTTGCGGACAAACCGAGCATTGCTGAAGTTCCGGCCAGGCTTCGCCTGTTTGATGGATTCCAGGTGTCGGCGGAGTTTCATTTCCGCTTCGGAGCTGAGTACGTACTGGCGGCGAACTGCGGTGCGCCGCGCTATCTCCAGCAACGCTTTCACATCGTAGTCCGGAAAGGACAGGTGAATCGGAAACCGGCTCGGAAGTCCCGGATTGGTCGCAAGGAACCACTCCATCTCCTCTTCGTAACCGGCGATAATCGCGATGAACTGATTGCGGTAATCCTCCATGCTCTTGACAAGACAGTCGATGGCCTCTCTCCCAAAGTCCTTTTCCCCGCCCCGCGCGAGCGAATAGGCCTCGTCGATAAACAGCACACCGCCAAGCGCCTTTTTCACCACCTCGCGCGTCTTCTGCGCCGTGTGACCGATGTACTCGCCCACGAGGTCCGCGCGCTCGACTTCCACGAGATGTCCCTTTTCGAGCATTCCGCACTCGTGGAACATCCGGGCTAAAATTCGGGCCACGGTCGTCTTCCCGGTTCCCGGGTTTCCCTTGAACACCATGTGCAGGACAACGGGCTCCGCGCACAGGTGCAGCGACTCTCTGCGTTGTTGCATATAAACATAGGCGAAGATCTCGCGGACGACCGCTTTAACCTGGTGCAGACCGACCAATTCATCGAGCTGGCTGAGCAGGGATTCCATGCGCTCTCTGGTGAGTCCCGTTGTCGCAGTCGAATGGTCCGCTGGTGTCTTATCCGCCATTCGCCGGAACGCTTCCGCCAAAGCGATGTGCCCCTGGCGGTATTCTTCGAGAACACGTTGTGACACGTTGGCCCGATTTCCATTTCGCTTGGTATCCACAGGCAACATCCATCACCTCAATCCGTTCGTGCGCACCGAATTCGTGATCCGACAGGTACTCCGCTGTGGAATACCGCGTGCACCATAACGTATGCAGCGAGTCGAAACTGGGTGATCGCCTAGATGGCCAAGAAAAAATGGGCGCCAGCACAGACAAACCGCCCAGGGACTATGCCTCTGAGCGGCGATGGTCGGACGTTATTAGGAATTGTCCGGATCTGGAAGCGGGATGTGCGGTCGATTGACAGCCTTTTGCATCGGATACCGAAACAGCACTTCGCGCAGTCCGTGCTTCCAGCGAAACGGAATCAGCGGCCACAGGTATGGCACCCCGAACGACCGGGTGCGGACCAGGAATACCACCCAGAGAACGGTGGACAACAAAAACCCCCACTCGTGAAAAAGGGTTGTCCACAAGATGACCCAGTACCGGGCAATCTGATTGGCTGTCCCCAGCTCATAGGACGATGTGGCGAACTGGGCAATCATCACCAATCCCATGTAGACGAGTACCTCTGGCTGCAACAAATGAATCTTCTCAGCGAACTGGCCAAACAACAGGGCTGCCACAATGCCTACAGACGAAGACAGACCTTTTGGGGTATTGATGATGGCAAGCCGCATGAGGTCAAGACCAATACCGGACAGCACCAGTTCGGACCACAGCGGCAACGGATCGCTCTGGTCCGCCTTGAAAAACGCCAGCCATTGCGGCATTTGCTCGGGGTGTTCATTCATCATCAAAAAGGCGCCGGGCAAAAACACACTCAGAAAGACAGCGAGCAGGATTACCCAGCGCACGTACGTACCGATAAACGGATAAGAGTGGTACTCTTCCGGGTGCTGCAGGTGGTGAAACAAGGTTGCCGGGGCGATGATGGCTTCCGGACTGGTGTCCACCAGGATGACAACCTGTCCCTCACTCAAGGCAGTGGCGGCGACGTCCGGGCGCTCGGTGTACCGCACAATCGGGTACGGGTTCCACTTCACGTCGGCGAGGTGCTCGACCAGCGACTGTTCCGTCATGAATATCTCGTCGGTTTGAATGGACTTCAGTCTTTCGCGAATTTGGTCAACGACTGCTTTTGGAGCGACCCCTTCGAGGTACAAAAGCCCGACGTCCGTCTGCGAAACAGAGCCAACCTGGTACAACTCGTCCCGCAGCCGGGCGTCGCGAATGCGCCTGCGCAGGAGCGATGTGTTGATGAGTAACGTCTCTGTGAATCCGTCTCTGCCGCCGCGTATGGTGCGCTCAATTTCCGGTTCCCCGATGCTGCGCATCGGATAAATGCGAGTGTCAATCAACAGCGCTTCGCTGAAACCGTCCACAAACGTTACCAGCGGTCCGGACAGGATGAAGTGCACAGCCTCCTCCATTGACTTTACTGTCTGAACCTGAACGAACGGAATGTTCAGCGTCAAATACTCAACCAACTCCGAAATCGTGAATTCCCTGCCGTCCCGTTCTTGTTCAAACTCGCGAATGCATTCGTACGTGCGAGACAAGATGTTCACCATGTTTATGGTGGTGAAAAAACCGTTCGTCACGTAGGACATCATGTCAATCTTCCCGAACCGGAACCGCTTGGCAATGATGTCCCAACTGGCCTCAAGGCCAAGTCGCTCATTGAGGTACTCGACATTCTGTTGCAAATTGGACGCAATCTCTGGCACATCCGCGACG
>CAZYAH010000179.1:0-4762 GCA_964645595.1 uncultured Alicyclobacillaceae bacterium
ACCCCGCCGATATGTAAATGTCCGGTTGGACTTGGCGCATAACGAACACGCACAGTCATGATTCGGTCTCCCTTTCTCGCTTCATCAACAGGACCACCGCCTGCGCGGCAATCCCTTCCTTGCGCCCCACGAATCCCATTCCTTCCATTGTCGTGGCTTTGATGCTGACAGAGCCGACTTCGCACGCAAACAGCCCGGCGATGCACTCTCGCATCTGCGGAATGAAGGGGCTTATCTTCGGCTTTTCAGCCATAATCATAACGTCCATATTACCAATGCAGTATCCTTGCTCGCAAATCAGGCGGTAGACGTGCCGGCACAGTTCCTTGCTGTCCGCGTCCTTGAAACGCTCGTCCGTATTCGGAAAGTGATGACCGATATCCCCGAGAGCCAAGGCACCCAAGACAGCGTCCATGACCGCGTGCAGGACAACGTCGGCGTCCGAATGTCCCAGCAGTCCCTGGTCATGCGGAATTTCCACGCCCCCGAGCACCAACCTGCGGTTGCTCGCAAACGCGTGAACGTCAAACCCTAAGCCAACTCTCACGTATTGACACCTCCCCGTCGCTTTGCACTAGCCACTGTGCCCCCTGAGCCATCCTACCACATCGCGGTCGAGGCTGGTCGCTGCAGTGAAAAAGGTCGGCAGTTTCCTGCCGACCAAATCGAATGTGCGGACCAAGTCAGAGCCTCGCCTGTCCGCGACATTTACAGTGCTTTTTCAAGCAGCTTTGGCTTTGCAAAGATCATCCGGCCCGCCGAAGTCTGCAACACACTGGTGACGAGCACATCGACCTTGCCACCAATGTACTCGCGTCCACCTTCAATCACAATCATGGTGCCGTCATCCAGGTACGCGACGCCCTGATTGTACTCCTTGCCATCCTTGATGACCTGTACGTTGAGTTCTTCGCCAGGCAACACGATGGGTTTGAGGGCGTTCGCGAGGTCGTTGATGTTCAGCACAGGCACTCCCTGCAACTCACACACTTTGTTGAGGTTGAAGTCGTTGGTCACAACCTTGGCATTCATCTGCTTGGCCAAGCGAACCAATTTCGAGTCAACTTCCTGGATATCATCAAAGTCCACTTCGTGGACCTGGACTTTCACCTTTAGTTCTTTCTGAATCCGGTTCAGTACATCCAAGCCGCGACGTCCGCGATTCCGCTTCAACACATCGGACGAATCTGCAATGTGCTGCAATTCCTCAAGCACAAACGACGGAATCACGAGTACGCCGTCGAGGAAACCAGTCTGCACGAGGTCCGCTATGCGACCGTCGATAATTACGCTGGTGTCCAACAACTTGGCTTCTCCAGCCTTGAACCCTTTCTTGTCCTTGTCGCGTTCTCGCGTTCCGAGTTTCCCCGCGAACAGCGACAACAGGTCTTCACGTTTGGTAAAACCAATCCTTAAGCCCAAATAGGCCATGAGTACACTGACAAAAAACTGGACGGGAAGACCGACTATCGGAATGACGTGGATGGCCGGAGCAAACAGATAGGCAACCAACAACCCGATGACCATGCCAATGGTGCCGCCCACAATGTCGGCCAGCGGGGTCTTCTGCAATTTCTCCTCTGTCCACTTGATCAGCGTAGTAACGTAGTTAACCAGCCACACCGTACACAACACAAAAACGCTGCCGCCCAGAATTGCGCCGAACCAACTGGAGTTCAGCGGCGGGTAGTCCATCTTTAAGACATCTGTGAATAATTCCGGGGAGAATGAATATCCAAGCACCACCCCTATAACCGCGAAGAACAGTTGAACCATTTTTCGTACCATGATTAGAATGTCACCTCCTGTTTCTAGTATGGGCAAACCTTAAAGGCGCCAAACTTCCAGGCTATTGGTTTCGCCACTGCCATGGAATCCGTATGATTCATATGGTTCGCGAGCGCGAGCCCATTTGTGCGGGCACCGCCGCACGGAAAGGTCAAGCCTAACATTTTCTGGGGTGGTGTCATTAGTGTACCATCCACGCGGAAATGCGTCAAAAAGCCTCACAGCGAAAAAGGCTGCCCTGGGCAGCCTCTTTCGAGTGCATATGTCACTTCACGCCGGATTTGTAGACCTTCGTTTCCGAGTCTTCGCCGGGTTTCAATTTGTGCCGGCGGAACTTGCGCCCCACTCCATACAGAGCATAGACCGCCAGCGGCACAAAAATCAGTCGGTTGACCGCGGAGTGGTGGTAGCGAAACACCAGCACGACGCAGAGTACTAGGAGCGGCACAACGACAATCGCGGATCTGGGAAATGCAACTTTCTTGAAGTTCGGATACCGCACCTGGCTGACCATTAGAAGCGCCAGTCCCAGCATGGCGATTGGCAGAATCACGTCAGCGGGATCGAGCAAGTCGTGGTACAGCGCCATGGTCGCCAGTACCCCGCCAGCCGCCGTGATGGGCAGCCCGACGAAGTAATTGGTGGATTTCGTCTGAACGTTGAAGCGGGCCAGCCGCAACGCTCCGCAGACGGGAAACAGCACGGTGAGGGCAATGCCCACCCAGCCTTCCGTCTTAAGAATTGTCTCGTACATGACAAATGCAGGAGCAACGCCGAACGTGACGATGTCGGACAGGGAGTCGAGCTCCTTCCCGAACAAGCTCTCGGCGTGCAACCACCGCGCCACACGGCCATCCAACCCGTCGAGAACCATGCCAATCACAACGAGCAACGCGGCATCGGCAGTATATCCTTGAAAAGTAAGAATGAGTGCAATGACGCCGATAATCAGGTTGCCAACCGTAAACAAGCTTGGGACTGCCTTTGTAATCAATGAAAATCCCCCTTGGGACGCATAACGTCGTGATAAACCAGAACCTTGACATACAGTGTACACGTCTAGATTTGCCGGTCAATGAACACCTGTTCCTGAATCCGTTTCAACCCGTCGCGAATTGCCCTTGCCCGCACAGTACCGATTCCCTCGACCGCGTCGAGTTCCTCAATCGAAGCCGCGAGGACATTCGAAAGCGTCTTGAAGTGTGCAACCAGGTTTTCGATAACAGGCTGGGGCAACCGCGTGATCTTGTTCAAAATCCGATACCCTCTAGAAGCAACCGGTTCATCGCTGATGTTGGTCGTGTTGGAATATCCGAGAATTTTCGCGAGCGTGGCGCCGTCGAGCAGCTCGTCGGACGAAAGCTCGTGAATCGCAGAGAGAACCTGGTGCGGCGTTTGATCCGATTCAAGAATGGCGTAGTCCTTCACGAGCAGATACGCCTCTTCGTCGACTCGCGATACCAGTTCATCCAGCTGCATGCTGATGAGCCGGCCTTCACTGCCTAGCTCTGTAATATATCGTCGAATCTCCGATTTAATGCGCAAAACCATTTCAAATCTTTGCAGGACGAGCGTCACTTCCTGCAGCGTCACCAGTTCTTCAAACTCGAGCGCACTCAGATTGGTTAAGGCCTGGTCAAGCACGGCCTTGTACTTCTCGAGCGTCTGAATCGCCTGGTTGGCCTTCGTCAAGATAACGCCAATGTCTTTCAGTGAATACTTGAAATTCCCCTGGTACAGCGTGATTACATTGCGTCGTTGGGAAATGCAGATGACCAACTGCCCGGTTTGCTTCGCGACTCGCTCGGCGGTCCGATGGCGCGTACCGGTTTCCGAAGTCGGTATCGTGTGGTCCGGGTTGAGATTGGTGTTGGCGTACAACACCTTCTTCAGGTCTTCGCTGACGATAATCGCTCCGTCCATCTTGGCGAGTTCGTACAAGTGCGCCGGCGTCAAATCACACTGGATGGGAAATCCTCCGTCAATGAAGCTGAGCACGGCGTCCGTCGCGCCAACGACAATCAAGCCGCCGGTCTTGGCCCGCAGAATGTTCTCGATACCTTCTCGCAGAACAGTACCCGGAGCAACCATCCGCAGAATCTTGTTGATTGTTGCCTCACGCTTTGCGTCGTCTCGCATCCGTCCACCCCTAAAAAGCCAACGTCATCGCTTCCGAAAGTGTGGTCACGCCAACCACTTCGATGTTTCCCACATTCCTCCACCCGCGGAGACTGCGAGCGGGCACGATGCACCGCGTGAACCCCAGTTTGTCCGCCTCGCGAACGCGCTGTTCCAGCTTGGCAACGGATCTTACCTCGCCCGTCAACCCAATCTCGCCAATGTACACGTCGCCGCGCGGCAAGGGTTGATCCTGCAAGCTCGAGGCTACCGACAGGGCCACGCCGAGGTCGAGCGCCGGTTCCTCGACTCGAACTCCGCCCGCCAGGTTGACGTAGGCGTCGACGGATTGAAGCCGAAGTCCAAGCCGCTTCTCCAGGACCGCCAGGATCAAGTGAACCCGGTTCGGATCTGCTCCGGTCGCCATTCGCCGCGGCGCAGCGAACGTGGTGGGAGCGACGAGCGCCTGCACTTCGAGCAGCAACGGCCGGGATCCTTCCATTGCTGCGACAACGGCGGAACCGGGCGATTTTTCCGAACGCTCGGACAGGAACATTTCGGAAGGGTTGAACACCTCTCGCAACCCTTCCTGAACCATCTCGAAAATGGCGAGTTCGTTCGTCGAACCAAACCGATTCTTGACCGCGCGCAATACACGGTACGTATGGTGGCGATCCCCTTCAAAGTATAGCACTGCGTCAACCATGTGTTCCAGCATCCGGGGTCCCGCCAGATTGCCCTCTTTCGTGACGTGTCCGACAATGAAAGTGGCAATGTTCAGGGTCTTCGCCACTCGCAGCAACAGCCCCGTGCATTCTTTGACCTGGGATACGCTTCCAGGCGCTGACGTCAGCCC
>CAZYAH010000180.1:0-4746 GCA_964645595.1 uncultured Alicyclobacillaceae bacterium
CCGTGAATCACGTCCACTTCGCTCTTTTTCAAGAGGAATTGGACGCCCTTGTGCAATTGCTCGACGATTCTGGCCTTGCGTTCCATCGCTTTCGCCAGGTTCAGCGCGGGCGTCCCGTGTTCAACGCCGAATTCCGCAGCTTCCCTGGCCGTCGCCAACACCTCGGCCGTCCGCAGCAGCGCCTTGCTCGGGATGCAACCCCGGTGCAGGCAGGTCCCGCCGAGCTTGTCGCGCTCGACCACAGCCACCTTCATGCCAAGTTGAGCGGCGCGGATGGCCGCCACGTAGCCGCCCGTGCCGCCGCCAATCACAACGAGATCGTAACTGTGCTCAGACATATGAACCTCCGTTCTGCAAGCCTAGCACTTCAATGCCGACTTGGCGCCCTGGACAAAAGTGCTCCGGACTTTCCGCATCTGCTCGATGCGGGCCTCCGCCATCTTGTCCGCAGCCTTGTACGTAGGCAGATTTTCCCGCTGCGCCATGTTGTACAGCTCCGTCATGATGTTGTAGATCCCGTCCACCTTTTTCCTGGCGCGCTCTGCGTTATACCCTTCCAACTCGTCGGCGACATTGATGAGGCCGCCCGCGTTGATGACGTAGTCAGGCGCGTAGAGGATGCCGCGTTCATGCAACCTGTCTCCGTGCCGTTCCTCCGCCAACTGGTTGTTCGCGGAACCGGCCACTGCCGCGCAGCGCAAGCGGTCGACCGTGTCGTCGTTGATGACCGCGCCGAGCGCGCAGGGCGAGAAAATGTCGCAGTCGACGTCGAAGATTTCCGCCGGCGAGACGACCTTGGCGTTCAATTCCTCCTGCGCGCGTTTGAGCGCCGCCTGGTTGATGTCGGTGACAATCAGGTTCGCGCCCGCAGCGTGAAGCTGTTCAGCGAGCGAGTAGCCGACGGACCCGAGGCCTTGAATGGCGACCGTCTTGCCAGCGAGATCGTCCGTCCCGAACACCACTTTCGCCGTCGCCTGAATCCCGCGGAACACGCCAAACGCGGTCATCGGACTCGGGTTGCCGCTCGAGCCGTACGCCTGCGAAATCCCGGTGACGTAGTTGGTCTCCATGTGGATCAGGTCCATGTCTTCCACTGTGGTGCCGACGTCTTCGGCCGTGATGTAGCGACCGTTCAAACTTTGAATATAGCGGCCCAAAGCGCGGAACAGCGCCTCGGATTTGTCCGTCTTCGGATTGCCGATGACGACCGTCTTGCCGCCGCCGAGGTTCAGGCCCGCCGCCGCAGCCTTGTATGTCATTCCGCGCGCCAGGCGCAATGCGTCGAGAATCGCGTCGTCCTCATTCGCGTACGTCCACATCCGGCAGCCGCCGAGCGCGGGCCCCAAGGTGGTGTCGTGAATCGCGATGATGGCCTTAAGGCCTGACGCCTCGTCGTGACAGAAAACAACTTGCTCGTAATCGTACTCCTCCATATACTTGAACAATTCCATGGACGATTGCCTCCCTGCTGTCCTCCAACTTAGCATAGCAGATGTGATGCGGAATCCAAATTTGGTCAGTGCCCTTCTTCACCAAAGGGTATTAGCAAAATCCATGCCAATTATAATCCAGCAACGAAAAAATGCGATTGGTTCAGAAATCATCGTCCGGCGTTGGTCCACCCCGCCTCCCGCACCATGCAGAACCATGCACACTGCGCATTTTTTTGCAAGCAAGCGTTTTCATAGTACCGCAAAGAGCACTTAGGCGTCCAGCTTGTAATACAGGGTGCGGACAGAAATGCCTAACCGCCGCGCCGCCTCGGTCTTATTGCCGCCGACTTCCTGCAACACCCGTTGAATCACAGCTTTTTCCACCTGCTGCACGATGCTTTGCAGGGAGCCGCTCATGGGGATTTGGAAGTCGTCTCCAGACAGCTGCCGACTTCCCCGTCGGCCGCCTTGCAGGATGGGCAAGTGGTGGGCTTCCAGCACGGTTTCCTGGTACCCCATGTGGATCATGGCCCGACCGATGGTGTTCTCCAGTTCGCGAACGTTGCCAGGCCAGTCGTACCGCTTCAGCACGTCCAACGCATCCCTTGAGATGGAGGCGACGTTGCGCCCGTAGGACTGGTTGTGGCGCAGGATGATATGCTGGCAAATGGCTTCCAGGTCTTCAAGGCGATACCGCAGCGGCGGGATCACAATCGGGATGACGTTTAGGCGGTAATACAGGTCTTCGCGGAATTTTCCGGACGCCACTGCCTGCTCGAGGTTGACGTGCGTTGCCGCAATCACGCGCACATTGATGGGAATGGGCGTTGTTCCGCCGACGCGCAAAATCTCCTGTTCCTGCAGGGCGCGCAAGAGTTTTGCCTGCGTCGCGATGCTCATTTCCCCGATTTCATCCAGGAACAGAGTTCCGCCGGACGCCTCTTCGAAGAGGCCGCGCTTGCCTCCGCGCCTTGCGCCCGTGAAGGCGCCTGCCTCGTAGCCGAACAGCTCGCTCTCCAGCAGGCTGTCGGGCAGCGCTGCGCAGTTCACGCGCACAAACGGTTTGTACCGTCGGTCGCTCTCGTTGTGAATGGCGTGCGCAAACAGCTCTTTCCCGGTTCCGGACTCGCCGCGTAACAGCACCGTGGCGGGCGTCTGGGCCGCCTTGCGCGCCTGGTCAATGGCGTAGCGGATGGCGAAGCTTTGCCCCGCGATGTCGTCGAACGTGTACTTCGCCTGCATGGTCCGGATCAGTTTCTTGGCTTTGTCCAGTTCTTCCGTCAGCCGCTTGATCTCCGACACGTCGTGGATCACGCCGACGCTGCCGCGCAGCTCGCCGTTTACCAGAATCGGTGCAACGTCGACAATCACTTCGCGGCGCGCGGGACCCACTTTCATAGGCACGCCTTTGACCGGTTTCCGCGTCCGAAGCACCTGCATGTGCATGCTTTCCCCTTCCGCGATGTCCACGTCTGCCGGCTGGTTGATCACCTGTTCCGGGCGGAGGCCGGTCAGGCGCGTGTAGGCTGGGTTGATGAGCAATCCCTTACCTTCCTGGTCCACGACGGAAATTGCGTCCTGGGTCGACTGAATGATAGCCTCCAACATCGTCTGGACCTCGCGCAGGTTGGTGACTTCCGCAGCTAACTGGCGCAGCTCGGTCACATCGCGAAAGACCGCAATGGCGCCGATGATTTGCTGAGACTCGTCGTACACGGGGACGCGGTTGGTGACAATCTCGATGTCGCCGACCTGCTGCACCTGATTGAGCTCCACTTCGCCGCTCTCCAGGACGTGGAGCAGGCGCGAATTCGGGATCACGTCGTGAATGTCTGCGCCGTACGCCTTCTCCACCGGCACTCCCAGGAGGCGTTCCGCCGCCGCGTTGTACAAGGAGATCTTCCCGTCCTTGTCCACGCCGACCATCGCGTCATGCGCCGCATTCAAGACCAGTTGGAGCTTGCGCTGACGGGCTTTGAGTTCCTCGATGAGCGCGACCTTGTCTTCAATGAGGATCATGAAGAACTCGAGGTCGACGCCGGAGATGACCGTGGTATTTGGCGCCAACCGCCTCAAGTCGCGGTACACCTCGCGGTCACCGGTCGCCTCGAGGATGAGGTCCACTGGCTCGCCGTCATAAACCGGCAAGATGTCCGCGTAGTTCTTTGCAGTGGGAATGCCGTGTTGGCGGGCCAATGCTAGACCTGGCGCGTCATCCCGGACGTCGACAACGCAACCCAGTTTCAACTTGGGATGCCCGACCAGGGCCCGAATCAGCTTGGAACCCCCACGTCCAGCGCCAACGATGACTATCTTCAACACACAACCCACCCTTCCCCGACAGCATTGTACGATTCGCCTCGGTGATCTCGTGCGATATCCAAGCCGGGCGGCACACACGCGAATGTGCTAATATGGATGCCGACGATACGACATCGGAAACGACCGTGGAAAGGATCTTCCGCATGCGAAACCTGTTGGCCTGGGGTGTTCTGATTGCCGTGTTTCTCGCGGCCGGTGAAGGTATTAACCTGTTCCGAATCTACATCTTCGAATGGTTCCGCTCGGGTCGGCCTGCAGACGCCTTGATGACGCTGCTCGGGCTCGTCATCGCCATTCTGTGCACCGCGTTCCTAGGAGGTTTCGTCTACTACCGGGATAAAAAGCGCGGCAAGGTGAAACGAGAAGGCTGGCGGGGCCGGCCTGCCAAGCGGCAACCAAACGAGCAAAGCCCCGGTTGATTGGCGCCTGGCGCATCCGGCTGCAACCTATTCGCTCTGCGGTACTGCTGCTTCGTCTGCGACGTACCGCCCGGATTTCCCGCCGTCTTTGTACAGCAGCCGGACGGCTCCGAGCTCCATGCCGCGGTCGATAGCCTTGCACATGTCGTACACGGTCAGACCGGCCACCGTGCAGGCCGTCAGCGCTTCCATCTCGACCCCCGTTTGATGCGTGGTCTTGACGGTCGCCGCAATTCTCAGGCGCGCTTCGCCTTCCCGGACCGAGTCCACCCACTCGCACTGAACGGTCACTTTCGACAGTGGAATGGGATGACACAGCGGAATCAGCTCGGAGGTGCGCTTCGCCGCCATGATCCCGGCGAGCTCGGCAATCGCCAGAACGTCGCCTTTCTTGACGGCCTTTTCTTCAATCGCGGTTCGCGTCGATTCCGCCATCGTCACAATGGCTTCCGCGATGGCGATGCGATCCGTTGCGGGTTTGTCAGACACGTCGACCATCTGCGGTCGACCGGATGCATCAAAGTGTGTAAAGTCCGTTTTTTGGTTCACGACGGCACTTCCTTTTTGCGAGG
>CAZYAH010000181.1:0-4740 GCA_964645595.1 uncultured Alicyclobacillaceae bacterium
ATCAATGCGGACACCGGCGTCGGGCCTTCCATGGCGTCCGGCAACCAGACGTGCAGCGGGAACTGCGCCGACTTGCCGATGGCGCCGATGAAGATGAGAATTGCCGCCAAGGTCACGAGGCCGTGCCCGGAGATCCAGCCAAGCGCCAGTTTGCCGGCCGCAGCCGCCTCGAAAATGGCGTTGTAGTCAAACGTTCCGGTCGCGAGAAACAGCAGGATGATGCCGACAAACAGCCCAACGTCGCCGATACGCGTGACGATAAACGATTTCTTCGCGGCCAGTGCCGCTTCCGGCTTGAAGTACCAGAAGCCGACCAGCAGGTACGAGCAAAGGCCGACCATTT
This sequence comes from uncultured Alicyclobacillaceae bacterium, assembly GCA_964645595.1. GTDB lineage: Bacteria > Bacillota > Bacilli > Alicyclobacillales > Alicyclobacillaceae > Alicyclobacillus_A. Next base: position 344 of record CAZYAH010000181.1, read on the forward strand.
CCCAGAAAATGTAGAGCTGCAAAAAGTTTGGCGAAATTACTAGTGCCAGCATCGAGAACACAAACAGGTTCAGGTATTGGTAAAACACCGCGAACCGCTCGTCCCCGTGCATGTAGCCTTTGGAGAACAGGAGCACCAGTGTGCTGACCAGGGTGACGACCACGAGCATCACGGCGTTTAAGTGCGTTACTTCCCACCCGACGCTGATGGAGTGGCTGCCTACCGTCAACCAGTTAAACGTGTAGGCAGTGACCGCATCCGGCGAAGAACCGACGGCTCGAAAGACCGCTATGCTCAAAAGGAACGCGACAAACGTCAACACGACTGACACGCCAGTGACGATGCCCTCCGGAGCGCGCCGCCCGAGGATCAACAGGAATACGTACGCCACAAGCGGTAACAGTGGAACGAGCCATGCGTATTGAACCATTCTTTCACCCCTCTACCACTTGTGTACGTCGAGATCCTTGACTTCACTGGATTTGCGCAGGCGGAAGATGGCGAGCAAAAGCGCCAGCCCCACTGCGATTTCGGCAGCCGCCACCGTGATGGTGAACAGCGAGAACACCTGGCCGCTCAGGCTCGGCTTGTCGCTCAACCGCGAGAACGCCACGAGGTTGATGTTGGCGGCGTTGAGCATCAGCTCGATGGAAACCAGCACGACAATCAAGTTGCGCTTCGTCAGCGCACCGTACAGCCCCGCGCAGAACAGGATGGCTCCGAGCGCGAGCACAGATCCGGTCGGAATCGGGAAGAGCCCACTTGGCATGTCACTCTTCCTCCTTTCGTTCTTTCGCCAGAATCACTGCCCCGACCAAGCCGACTATGAGGAGCAGCGAGACGAGTTCGAACGGAATGGCGTACTGCTTGAACAACATGATGCCAATGGCCACCGGGTTGCTGTTTCCTTCGTTCAGGTCCACCGACGCGTCGGCTGCCGGGAACCGGGTCGAGCGGATGACCAACAGAAGGACGACGCCGAGCAGAACGGTGCCGACGGCGGCGAGCACGTTCCGGGCGTTCCACTGAAACGGCGGCTCGGTCGCTTCGTGGTTCGTGAGCATAATGGCAAACATGATGAGAATCGTAATGGCGCCTGCGTAAATCAGCACTTGCGCGATGCCGACAAATTCCGCGCCAAGGAGCATGTACACCGCGGCGCAACCGATGAAGACACCGCCAATCGCCAGCGCCATGTAGATGACCTTGCGGAAGGACAGCATCATCACGGCACAGCCGATGATGAAGAGCGCAATGAGAAAAAACGCAATCACAGGTCCGCTCAGGGTCACTGGCTGTCACCTGCCTCGCTGGCCTCGGCTGCTTTTACCCGTTCCGGGTGGTTCCGCTCGTACTGCAACTGGTTCTCGTACAACCAGTGCATGTCGAGGTACAGGTCATCCCGCGAGTACTTGGCCATTTCAAACGTATCGGACATCAACACCGCCTCTGTCGGGCAGACTTCCGTGCACAAGTCGCAGAGAATGCAGATGTCGAAGTTGATGTCGTAGGTATCAATCTTCAATTTCTTGTTTTCATCCCGCGTACCCGATAGTGAAATGCAGCTGGTCGGGCATACGCGCGCACACTGGTTGCACACGATGCAAAGTTCCGGAATGAACCGGTGAACGCCGCGAAAGCGTTCCGGCCACTCTGGTTTCACGTCCGGGTATTGCAGGGTGATCTTCTTCTTGGGCAGTTGCCGGATGGTAACGCCGAGGCCCTTCAGGAATCCTAACATGGTCTCACCCCTAACCTTCACTCGTTGGTCTTCGGCGCACGGTTCAGGCGCTGTCTATGTACAGCCACCCGCCTCGTCGCTTCAGACCCGTCCGCCTTACCAGAACGCCTTGATGATGCCTGTCAATACGAGGTTCGCCAGAGACAGCGGCAGCAACACCTTCCAGCTGAACGTCATCAACTGGTCCACGCGCATCCGCGGCAGCGTTGCCTGCAGCCAGAACTGGAACGAGATGTACGCAAACGCCTTAATCGCAAACCAGAGCCAGCCTGGCAGGAGCGGTCCGCTCCAGCCGCCGAGGAACAAGGTGGCGAACAAGCCTGCCATCGCAAACAGGTAGACGTACTCCGTCAGCATGAAGAAGGCAAAGCGAAAACCGCTGTACTCCGTGTGGTATCCGGCAACCAACTCCGACTCGGCTTCCGGCAGGTCGAACGGCGTGCGATTTAACTCGGCCGTCGACGCGATGAGAAAGACGATGCAGCCGAGGATCTGGGGAATCACGTACCACCAGCCGGATGTTGCCTGCGCCTCGACGATGTCGTTGAGGTTGATGGACCCGGCCATCAACACAACGCCGACCACCGAAAGCCCCAGTGGAATTTCATAACTGAGCATCTGGGCCGCGCTCCGCATTCCGCCAATCAGGGCGTACTTGTTGTTGGACGCCCAGCCTCCCAGCACCACGCCGTGGATGGTGATGGCGGACAGCGCAATGTAGTAGAGCGCCCCGATGGCCAGATTGGCCGTGAAGACGTGGTGCGCAGAAAACGGAATCACCGCAAGCACCATGAATGCGGGTACAAAGGCCAGAATGGGTGAAAGCAGGAACAACGCCCGGTCTGCACTTGCCGGAACGATGTCTTCCTTTATCAGAAGCTTGACGACGTCGGCGACAGTCTGTAACAGTCCGAACGGCCCCACGCGGTTGGGCCCGATGCGCAACTGAATCCACCCAATCAACTTGCGCTGCCACCAAATGGAGTAGGTGACAACCCCCAGCGTGAGCAACAGGATGACGACGCCGCCGATAATCATCGCGAGCAGGGACGAGCCTGTCAGAGGAGTCGTTCCCCAGTTCCACATCAGGCATCTACCTCCCCGAGCACGATGTCCACAGCGCCGAGAATCGCAATCAGGTTTGCGATATTTTGACCGCGCAGAAGTTCCGGCAACAACTGCAGGTTGACAAACGACGGTTTGCGGATTTTCAGGCGGTACGGTTTGTCCTTGCCATCGCTGACAATGTAGAAGCCGAGTTCGCCCCGTGAGCCTTCAATGCCGCTGTAATACTCGCCGGCCGGGACGCGAATCAGCTTGGGCACCTTGCCTAGCACCGGTCCGGAGGACGGAATGCCCTTCAAAGCCTGTTCCGCAATCTTGAGCGATTCCCGGATCTCGAGCAAGTGTAGATAATAGCGGTCAAAGCAGTCCCCGTTCTGGCCGACTGGAATTTCGAAGTCGAACCGGTCGTAGATGCTGTACGGCTTGTTCCGGCGCAGGTCCCACTTCAACCCGGTCGACCGCAGGTTGATCCCGCTCATGCCGTACTTCAGAGCGGTTTCGGTGTCATACTTGCCAATGCCGCGCGTGCGGCTGAGGAAGATCTCGTTGCCGGTGATGAGGTCATCGTACATCGGCAACTTCTGCTGCAGCTTGTGCACAAGCGCCAGCGCCTTGTCCAGCCATCCCGGCGGCGCGTCCCACTTGACGCCGCCGACGCGCATGTAGTTGTACGTCAACCGCGCGCCGCTGATCTCGTTGAACAACTGAATGATCTCTTCCCGGTCGGCAAACACGTAGAGAAATGGACTCATGGCGCCGAGGTCGAGCAAATACGTCCCGATGAACAAGAGGTGGGACGCCACCCGTTGCAACTCCATCACGATGACCCGAAGGTACTCCGCGCGCTCCGGAATTTCGATGTCCATCGCTTGCTCGATGGTGTGGCAAAGGGCGTAGTTGTTCAGCATGGCGGACAGGTAGTCGAGCCGGTCCGTATACGGGATGATTTGTGTATATTGCAGCCCCTCGGCCAATTTCTCGGTCCCCCGGTGCAGATACCCAATCACCGGCTCCGCTTCAATGATGGTCTCACCGCTGATCTTGACAACCAAGCGGAACACTCCGTGCGTGCTCGGGTGTTGCGGGCCGACGTTGAGCAGCATCTCCTCCGTGCGGACCTGGTCTTTCTCGTCGATGAGTGACACGTACTCTCCCCCTCGCTTTCGCGGGTCTTTACATCACCAGTCGGACTTCGCGTGCATTCTTGACGCGCTTTGCGGAAGTTCTTGGCTGCGCGCGCCTAGTCACTGGTCCCACGCGTTGTAGTCCTTGCGGAGCGGGTGGCCCTTGAACTCGTCCCACAGCATAATCCGCCGCAAGTCTGGGTGATTGGTGAATTTCACGCCGAGCAAATCGTAAATCTCCCGTTCTTCCCAGTTTGCGCCAGGGTGGACGGGCACAAGGGAAGGAACCTCGGCCTGATCCCGGTCGGTGCGCGTCTTCAGGCAGACGAAGTGCCCGAGTTCAATGGACTGCAAGTAGACCACAATCTCGATGTACCCCGGGTAGTCTGTTCCCGCCATGCACTCGAGGTAGTTCAGCTTGTAGTCCGGGTGCCGCTTGAGGAAATCGACGACATCTGCCCAGTCTT
>CAZYAH010000182.1:0-4720 GCA_964645595.1 uncultured Alicyclobacillaceae bacterium
GCGGACGACGTCGCGCGCGCAATTGTCGAGATGAAAGTCAGAGGGGCGCCGGCCATCGGGGCAGCAGCCGCCTACGGCGTCGCGCTGGAGGCGCTGTTGCAGCAACAGTTGGACATGTCGGCGTTCCGCGCGGTTCTCGATGGGGCGCTGTCACGCCTGGCCGCCACGCGGCCGACAGCGGTCAACTTGTTCTGGGCGATTGAGCGCATGCGCAATACCCTCCACGCGCCCGCGCCTGACGTGGCGACGCTCGTGCAAAACCTGGTGCGCGAGGCCGAGCAAATTGCAGCGGAAGACGTTGCGACAAACCGCGCCATCGGCCGCCACGGCGCATCTCTGTTTGATGGGCCTGTGCAAATCCTGACCCACTGCAACACGGGATCTCTCGCCACGGTGGATTACGGAACAGCGCTCGGCGTCATTCGGGCGCTCCACGAACAGGGCAAGCTGGTGCACGTGTGGGTCGACGAGACGCGCCCGTTCTTGCAAGGGGCGCGCCTGACCGCGTACGAGCTGAACCGCGAACAGATCCCGCACACGCTGGTCACCGACAACATGGCGGCCCATTTTATGAAGCTCGGCAAGGTGGACGCGGTTTTGGTGGGAGCCGACAGAATTGCACTGAACGGGGATACCGCCAACAAGATTGGAACCTACGGGCTGGCGGTGCTGTGCGCCTACCACAACATCCCGTTCTACGTGGCGGCTCCGCTGTCCACGTTTGACGCCGAACTGGAGACGGGTGACGAGATCCCGATTGAAGAGCGGAGCACACTCGAAGTCACTTCGTTCGCCGGCACGGAGATTGCTCCACAGGGCACAACAGCGGCTCACCCCGCATTCGACGTCACGCCGCACACGCTCATCACGGGCATCATCACTGAGCGGGGCGTGATTCACCGGCCCGATGCGAACAGCGTTCGAGCCATGCTCGGCGTGCAATAGGAGGGGTTTGGGATGAGCAAAGTACTAATTGAAGTCGGAGCCGCGATTCAGTCGGCGGGTCAGGTTCTGCCCGAGCCGTCGTATCTCTACATCGAAGACGGAGTTATCCGCGAAGTCGGAACGGGACGGTACAGCGGTCCGACGAACGGCGTAACCGTGTTCCGGCGCCCGCATTCGGTCGCCATCCCCGGCTTCGTCAACGCCCACGGACACGCGGCCATGACGTTGCTTCGCGGGGCTGGCGACGACGTACCCTTGATGACGTGGCTGCAGGAGAAGGTGTTCCCGCTCGAGGCTAAGCTGACGCATGAAGCTATCTATTGGGGTACCATGCTGGCTTGCTGGGAGATGATTCGGTCCGGGACCACCTGTTTCACAGACATGTACTTTATGATGCACGACGCTGCCCAGGCCGTGGCGGATTCGGGGATGCGCGGAGTGCTGTCGTGGGGGATGGTCGGACTGGACGATGCCTCGCGAACCAACGGAATCAACAATTCCCGGGCCTTTGTGGCGCAGTGGCACAACCAGGCCGATGGGCGGATAACGGTCACGCTCGGGCCGCACGCGCCGTACACTTGTCCTCCCGATTACTTGGCAGAGACTGCCGAGCTGTCCGCGGAACTCGGCGTGCCGATTCAGATTCACCTGTCCGAGACGAAAGTGGAAGTGGACAACAGTTACGCCGAGTACGGCAAGTCGCCGATTGCGCACGCCCTGGCCTGCGGGTTGTTCAAACGCCCCGTTCTCGCGGCGCATTGTGTGCACGTGTCGGACGAAGACATCGCCATTATGAAGGAGCACGACGTCCGGGTTGCCCACAACCCGCAGAGCAACCTGAAGCTGGCTTCCGGCATTGCTCCGGTCGTCAAAATGAAAGCAGCGGGGCTGACGGTGGGACTGGGTACAGACGGCGCAGCGAGCAACAACAACCTCGACATGTTCGAGGAACTGCGCCTCGCGGCAACGTTGCACAAAGGCGTGTTGTACGACGCGACCGTCATCCCGGCGGCCGAGGCGTTTGCCATGGCGACCGCAGACAGCGCCCGAGCGGTGTTCCTGCCGGACGGGCACGGCACTCTCACGCCCGGGGCAGCTGCGGATGTGACGCTGCTGGATCTAAACAGCCCACATTTCCAACCGACATTCGATCTGTTGTCGAACGTCGTCTACGCGAGTGGCGCCGATGACGTAACCGATGTGTTCGTGGCGGGATCTCCGCTGCTGTTAAACCGTGAACCGGTAACCCTGGACACGGAGCGCATCCGCTACGAAGTACGGAAAATCGAGGAACTGCTGAAGCGTTGACGGAAACCGCCTTGTTCACGCGCGCAAAAGGGTGTTGCGCAAATCGGTTTGTACATCGGGACTGCGGAAACTGTACGCAGAGGCCCAGGCGTGCAGCCATAAGTCGCGTTCTGCAGGGTGGCACGCCTCTCCCGGCTGGGCCAAGGAGTGTTCGAGAACCGCGCGGCCTTCCAGTTTGGTGCCTTGCCGTTGCTGTGGCATATAACGTGCACCTCCTCGCGTAATACTCGTAGTATCCAGCGCGCACAGGTCCGCTATGTGGAAGGTTGATGGCAGGAGAGGAGACATTCGATGCGCATACTGATCAGCAACGACGACGGGATCCACGCGCCAGGTATTCGCGCGCTGGTCGAAGCGGCAAGATCATTCGGGGAAGTGACGGTGGTCGCACCGGATCGACAGCGAAGTGCATCCAGCCATGGAATTTCCTTGCATCACAGGCTGTACGTTGAAGAAGTGGATTTTCACATGTCCGGAGTCAAGGCGTACTCGCTCAGCGGAACGCCCGTCGACTGCGTCAAGTGGGCCGTGACCACATTGGGAACAGCAAGCAAGTTCGACCTGATGCTCTCCGGGATCAACGAAGGCCCGAACCTGGCGACCGACGTTCTCTATTCGGGCACCCTCGCTGCCGCCGGGGAAGCGGCTTTGCAGCACATCCCGGCCATCGCATTTTCCCTCATGGGCCCGCCTTACCTCTACGACGAGGCGGCGCAAGTCGCCCGCCAAATTGTCCAGGCGCTCGCGTCAATCCCGTTCCCGCCGGACACGTTTGTCAGCGTCAATTTCCCGCCCTCGAGACTTCTGGATGCGCCTTGGTCCGTCACCCAGCTGGGAGCCCGCAGTTACAAAGATGAGTTCTTCGAGGAGACCGATGAACAGGGACGCGTGTGCTACCGGTACGGCGGCGAAGCGGTGGACGACGTCGGCGGCCCCGACGCGGACGTGTGGGCTGTTCAAAACGGTGAAATTAGTCTGACACCGCTTCGATACCGTTTTACAAACGACGAAATGATTGCTACGCTGAAAGCGAAACTTACGCGCAAAGACGATGGCAGCAGGTGAAACGACATGGAAGACAAGTTGATGATTATTGGCACACACGTTTGCACAGCGACGGACGACCTGTACCAGTTGGTGGACTTCTTGAACCGGAACCTGAAGGACAAAGACGTCATTTTTGGACTGTCGAAGCATCAGGAAGAAGAGGGCAAGATGGTCCTCACCCTGTACCGGGCGTGACCCATGGCTACGTGGAGAATCTGGTTTTGGAGTACTTTCGCCGTTCTGGTCCTCGGCGCTGTGGCGTTGCTGTCCGCCATCTGGAATAATCTGTCGAGTGCCTGGGACATCGAGGCTCGTGCGGCTCAGGTCGCGTTGGACCAGTCGCCGCTCGACCACATCCAGGCACACGACGTCTTTACGGCAGACGGTGTACAGGAAGTATTCGAAGGAGTGGACGCGTTCGGCCGGAAATGGTACGCGTTCGTCTACGGATCGCCCTTTGTCGTCCAAGCTGTCCCGGATTCTGCACTCACCGCAAAGGACCGGGTTTTGAAAAGCGCAATGCAACAACTGCACATCCACCCGCGCGAAATTCATCTCGGTTACCTCGACGACAACCAGCAAGCCAGATTCCACACGACAACCGACGTGGTGTACGAAGTGGTTGGCGACACACCGTCCGGAAACACGGAGTACGTCTACTTTGACGCCAGGACCGGCAAGTTTATATGGAAATATATGTTGTCTACATAATATCGTGGACGTGGTATACTGGTGTCATAACTCCGAAATAGACCATTCTGGAGGCGATGGATAATGCCGCGTATTCGCCTCGTTCCCGTGATAGTGATTACTCTCGTCAGCCTCGTCGTGCTGTTCGGCGGCTGGTGGGCTTATCGGCAATACAACGTCGTCAATCCTCTGAAGGCCAGCCTGGAGAAAGTGTCGGGTGTTCAAAGTGTGCAGGTCCAGACGGGGAATCCGGGCGTAGTCGAGGTGACGATGGGCCCGGTAGCTGATCTCCAATCGACCTATTTGAACATTACGCGCACCGTGCGCGGAATTGTCGGTGACCCGTCTGCGGTCACCATTCGTATCCAGGACAAACGCAACCAGGAGTTGACGGATGCCTACGAGGAGACCCTGGAGCCGATTATTCTGGAAGGCGTTCGAAAGGGAAATTACGCCCATATGATTGAGGAAGCGAAACGGATGGCCTCCGAACTGGGTATCCGGGCCAAGATCACGATGGACGTGCACAACGTATACGTGCAGCTCATGAAGGATAACGGCTACTTTTACGACGTCATGCCGTACACGCTGAAGGAGGGAGGTGGGACCTCTTGATTAAGGAGTGGGTTGTCGGCGTCGGCATTGCCATCCTTTTGTTTCTCGGCGTGATGGGAGCGAATGTGCTGCCTCTCGTCTTTCTAGTCGGACTTTCGCTAGTATTCTGGTACGC
>CAZYAH010000183.1:0-4697 GCA_964645595.1 uncultured Alicyclobacillaceae bacterium
TCATCGCTTGCAGACTGCTGTTCTGTTCGCGAGCTGACTGGTCAATGGACGACATGTCAGATTTCAGTCTTTTGGCCAGGGAATAAAACTGTTGACTGAGGGCGATTTCCTGTTGGCTGAGGTCAGAAAGCGTTGCGAGCATGGATTTATCCGTCCCCACGCCGCGGTTGAGCGCTTGCAGTTGCTTCGCCATGGACGGTGTATTGCTGGCCAGTTGGTTGACGTGCTTGAGGTCCCCGACAATTTTGTGATTCTCGGTTCCAATTTGGTCATTCGTATTTTGAATGCCCTTTACCATGCCCAATACGTCAAGGTTTTTTGGAAGGTGAGGCATTCCGAACGCGACTACGCCGCCAATCAGCAACACGGCCACGGCACCAAGCGCGTACAGCATGCGCCGGCGGCTTCTGGACGAAGCGGTTACCGGGATATTGGCGGCACGCGTCGTCTCGGGCAAATTGGTAACTGTTCCTTGGTCACCTTCAACTAAGGGGATATAGTCTGTGCCGTCATACATCGCTTCAATGACGGCGCCGTAGCGCTCCATGACTATCTTGCTCCGGACTTTCAAGGTCGGTGTCAAGCCGCCGGATTCGATGGAGAGCTCCTCCGCAATCAGAGCTGCGCGCTTTGGCCGCTCAAAAGGCGCGAACGGGGAGATTCTCGCCTGTACCTCGCGCGCGAACAAGGCGCGAATCTCTGGATGCTGTACCCATTCCCGCGGGTCTTCGGAGAGCTGCAGACGCTCCGCAAGAGGCCGCAGTTCCGTCAGGTTCGGGGATATCAGGCACGTCACATATTGTCTGCCGTCGCCGAGCAGAATGGCGGAAGACACGTAGGAACTCATCGCGATGGCGCTTTCAATCGGCGCAGGCGCCACGTTTTTCCCGGTTGCGAGGACGAGAATGTGTTTCTTCCGATCCACTATTCGAACGTACCCGTCTACCAGCTCTGCAATGTCTCCCGTGTGCAACCAGCCGTCCTGCAACGCTTTCTGGGTAGCCTCTTCATCTTTGTAGTAGCCGCGCATGACATTGGGCCCTCTGACCAGCAGTTCACCATCATCCGCCAGCGAAATCGATACGCCTGCAATCGGGCGGCCAACGGTTCCTGGCCGAATATCGGAGGGAGGATTAACGCAAATCACAGGCGAGGATTCGGTCATGCCGTAGCCTTCCAGAACCGGGACGCCCGCGTTCAGGAAAAACTGCGCGACCTCCTGGGACAAAGCGGCGCCGCCAGACACGACAACTCGGATTCTTCCGCCTAGTCCTTGCCGGATCTTGCGGTACACCAACCGGTCGACCAGTCGGTAGGCCAAGCCCGCTGAGCGGCCCTGCAATCCCAAGTGCAACAGTTTTCGCAGCGGTCCGGGCGCGCCATTGACGTTTTCCATGACTCTTCCGTAAACCTTCTCCAGCAGTCTCGGTACCGTTACAAGCACGGTCGGTCGCACTTCCAGCAGATTCTGCTGGATGGTCTCCAGGCTTTCCGCGTAGGCGATGCAGGCGCCGGAAGACAAAGCGGCAAATTGACCTACGGTTCGTTCAAAAATGTGGGAGAGCGGCAGGTAGGAGAGAGACACATCGGTCACATAGACGGGAGCGACTTCCAGACTCGCGAGCACGTTGGAGACGATATTCCTGTGAGTCAGCATGACGCCTTTTGGCTTTCCGGATGTCCCCGAAGTGTGAACAATGGTCGCAAGCCCATCCAGTGGTACTTCCTCCGGAACCCTTAGGAGGACGTCGGCCTCTTGCCCGAGTTCCAACAGGTCCGCGAAGCGAATCCAGGGCGGGGAGAGTTTGTGGTCGCGCATCGATTCACTGCGAATGACGGCGATGTGTCTAAGTTGTCCTGGACACTTGACGGCAATCTTCTGGTACTGCTGGAAGTCCTCGACGACGCACACGGAGACGTCGGCATTGGTCAGGATGTAGTGGACCTGATCTGCAGGTAGGGTCGGATACACGGGTACGACGACTGCACCTATGACCAGTGCAGCGTAGTCGGCGATAGCCCATTCCGGACAGTTCGTCGACAGAATTCCAATCTTGTCGCCAGGCTGGACACCCAGCTGTCTCATGCCAGCCGCGCAATTCAAAACGGATCGCCAAAATTCTCGGTAGGACATGGACACGTACTGTCCGTCGCGCTTGAAGCAAAGGCACTCCTTATCTCCGTGCAGGCGGACGCTCTTTTCCAACAGCTGTACGAGATTCACGCGAATCCCTCCCCGGTTGGCAGGTATCACCATAGAAATTCGTGCGAATCATCAGTTTTGTGTCATTTATATTAGAATTTTTCGACAATAATTGATCAAACGCGGTCGGGAAAGAGCGAACGCAGCACGTACTGGTGGAGGGCGTATTCAAGCGGCGCAATGCAGACGGTCAATGCGATGGCCCGCAGGATGGTCATGTGCCCGCCCGGCCATAATTGCGGAACGGAATACAGGATGAGAACCATGGCGTGGGCGCCGACGACCAAGGAGAGGATGTTGCCGAGTCTCGGCACAACGACGAGATCGGCAACGGCCCCAATCCCTGTGAGGATGACGACGGACGCGAACAACGGCCACAAAGACGGGTACAGCCCTGGGAGCAGCAAATCGGCAGCGAGCAAAATGCTGGAGTAGCCAGCCAGCTTGTATGTAATGTTGTTGATTGTGACCAATTTGGCCTGCGGTGTGTCCTTGACGTCAAACATATGTTCACCCTTTGGGATGGCGTGGGAACAGAGACTTGCCTGTAGTGTGCTCCTGCTTCTGCGGTTCCATGTGTTGGCGGGGCAAACACTGGAAGCAGAGTAGACGACAACCGGTTCGCTGGTGCGCTGAATGGCAACAGCATCTTGTATGGCGGGATTGACGGATGGGGACCTTACAAACGTTACATCTTGATGTCTGGGAGGAGGCGCTACAGGATGCCATTGATGACGCACGAAGCCTGCGAATTGAATGAATTGCTCATGAGCTGCGTGAACAGCATTAACGCCATGGGGTTTTTCGTGAATCATGTCCAGTGCCAGGAACTCAAGGGGATTTTGCAGAAACACATGGCAGCTCACATCCAGGACTACAACATGAAGGTGGAGTGGGCGACACAGGGGATGAGCACGCAGAAGCTGCAAGTTCCTCCGATGCCTGCAAAAACCAATGGCGGGACGCACAAACTGCCACAGCCGGTGACGCCGAATCCGAACATGACCGCGTTTGACGATCGCGCGATTGCGACGTCGTATCTGCTCACGCTGAAGCGCGCCGGGCGCGATTACGCGTGGGCGTCGTTTGAGTGCTCGGATCCGCAACTCCGCCAGTTCCTCGAGGACGCATACACGATGTGTTCGCGGCACTCCTTCGAAGTGGGCGAGTACATGACGAAACGAGGTTGGTACCCGTCCGAACCGGCCTCGCCGACACTGTTGCAGAGAATCCAGCAAACGTACGAACCGGTGCGGGAACCGGTGGGCGTTCACTGACTGCTGACGGGACCTCTGCGTGTTCTCTGGCAGCTGACCTTGATGAATCTTGGCGAACCGATTCCTTGCCCCGTGTGACAAACACCCGGGGTTTTTGTCTGTGGAGCAGGCATTTTGAGAGGAAAATGCTGGTCTGAACAGAATAGTGTGTTGACGAGAGGAGGAAGCGGAGATGTTGGTGGTTACCACAGAGAATATCCCTGGCTACAAGGTGGAAAAGGTACTCGGAAGTACATTCGGCGTCGTTGTGCGCAGTCGAGGTATTGGCGCGAATATCACGGCGTCGCTGCGCAGTTTGGTAGGCGGTGAAATCTACGAGTACACAGAGATGCTGGAGGACGCGCGCAAGGCGGCAATCGACCGGATGGTAAAAAACGCCCATGACATGGGGGCAAACGCCGTGGTCATGATGCGCTTTGACTCCGGGGAAATCGGGCAAACCATGTCGGAAATCGTCGCCTACGGCACAGCTGTCGTGGTGACGAAAGAAGATGTTGAGTAAAGTCCTGGTAGCGTACTTCCTCGCGGAACTTGTACTGGTGGCTGTGGCGGTAGGTGCCACGCTGTGGTTTCGTCAGCGCCGCCAACAACAGCGCCAACAGGGCGTTCCGAACGGCTACGTATTGACGGACGAGGTTTTCACCGACCCGACGACCGGCGTTGTCCAGAGAGTCTGGTTCAATCCGGAAACGGGTGAGCGGTTTTACCAGACCGTTCAGCAAGACGATCCGCACCGCGGGCCGTCGGACAGCAATTGAGCTCTGTTGAGCAACCAACTGAACTCCTATGGCCTATCGACAAAAGGCCGCCCGCAAGTTAACGGGCGGCCGTCGCATTTGGAATGCGGTGTGCAAAGCAGAGCGTACATTTTGTCACTGCGTCGCCCTTTGGTACCTGCCACCGCGCACAGCGCCCGGGACAGGACCCAACTCGGCCGGCTTGCGGCGACTGGGTTCCGGCAGGACTTGCAGACCCAGGTAACAGAGCACAGCAAACAGGCACGAGACAATCGACACGTGGGTCATAAAGGCAAAGGTGGCGACGTGCGTGTACACAAGCAGACCGCCGCTAAGTCCCTGCAACAACACCAGGGTGATGGCAGCCGCGGAACCTTTGAACAGATCTGGCCGCTCGCGCCGCACGCGGAAGGACCCCACCAACAGGCGGAGGCAGAGCAGAATCAAGCCGAGCGCGATGGAGCGGTGGAGGATGTCAAA
>CAZYAH010000184.1:0-4693 GCA_964645595.1 uncultured Alicyclobacillaceae bacterium
TTCAAGACCTTGGCGATGTCCCGGTTGCTGGCGCCTGTACTCAACTGGCGTAGAACTTCGATTTCACGTTCCGTCAGCTGGTCCACCGGTTCTCTCGCCGGGGCTCCTCCCGGTTTGGAAAACTCCGTGATGATGCGCATGGCCAAATTTCCGGGAACGACGGGCTCCCCGGCGTTCACCCGCTTGACGCTTTCCACCACTTTGACGGGGCTGGACGTCTTCAGAATGTACCCAGATGCGCCGGCTTTGACCGCTTCAAACAGGGACTCCTCCGTGTCCGACACCGTCAGGATCAGGATTTTGGCGTAAGGGTGCTCCCGCTTAATGGTACGGGTCGCGCGCAATCCGTCGCAGACCGGCATGTTGATATCCATCAGCACCACGTCCGGCAAGCACTCGCGAAACTTTTCAACGGCTACCTGGCCGTTCTCCGCTTCCGCGACGACCTCAATTTCCGGATCCCGTTGCAAAATGGCCGCTACGCCCTGGCGAAACAACTCGTGGTCATCCACAATCAGGACGCGTACAGCATTCCCAGTCTTCTTTTCGCTGTCCATGACCCTTCACCTTATCTCCACTCGTTTACTCCATGTTACCTCATTTCGTCGATTGCTGCGCCATGATGGTGCGATGAGAAGGCATGAGAAGCGTCGCCAACAGCGAGACGACCGCTGCTCCGAGAACTACCAGGAACACAGTGTGCAATCCATGTCCGAGCAGCTGGTGCACCGCGTCCCGAACCGCGGCAGGCAACTTTGCGGCGTCGGTCGGGTCGAAGAACTGGCTCATGTTCCCACTCTGTGCCGCCCCCTGCCAGGGAGCGCCCGCAAAGTGTTCCTTGGCGTAGTTCGACAGCGCGTGATTGAACCAGGTTCCAAAGATGGCGACCCCGACGGTCTGGCCGAGAGAACGTACAAGGTTGGCCGACGCGGTCGCAACACCGCGCTTGTTCCAGCCCACTGCCGACTGAATGAGCACCGTAATCGGGGTCGTGGAATACCCCATTCCGAGTCCAATCAGGACCATGACAGCGACAAACTCCCACGCCCCCGAGCCGAGCGACACTTCAGCCAGCCAGGCGGATCCAGCCGTTATCAACACGGCGCCAACCATTGCCGTCGTTTTCGATCCGATGCGATACATCATTCTCCCCGCCAGAGTAGCGCCAATCGGCCAGGCAATCGACATCGGCATCAGCGTCAACCCGGAGTTTGTCGCACTGTAACCCAGTATTCCCTGGATCCACATTGGCAAGTAGACGGTAATCCCAATCAGAACGCAACTGGTAAAAAAGCCAATCAGGTTGGAGACGGCGATAACGTGATTGCGAAACAGGAACAACGGCAACATGGGTTCCTTCGACTTGGCCTCGATGAAGAGAAACAGAATGAGAACCACGGCGCTCGCCGCAAACAGGCCGATGATGGTCGGGGAATCCCAGGCGTACTTCTTGCCGCCATTCAGAAGCGCGTACAGCAGCGCCGACATGCCGACCGTAAACGTGAGTGCTCCCCAGTAGTCGATGTGGTTCGACTTCCGCTCAAACTGTTCGTGCAGCGCCATCCAGACGAGAACCAGCGACACAGCGCCAACCGGCAGGTTGATGTAGAAAATCCAGCGCCAGGAGACGTGGTCTACAAAGAAACCGCCAACGAGCGGCCCCATCAACCCCGCGATGCCCCAGATGGCGCTGAACAGTCCCTGCATCTTCGCGCGCTGTTCCCCCGGATACAAGTCTCCGATAATGGTCATCGTCAGAGGCATCACCGCTCCGGCCCCAATGCCCTGGAACGCCCGGAACCAGATCAACTGCGTCATCGTCTGCGAGGCTCCGGAGAGCATGGAGCCAAGGACGAACAGGACCACGCCAATCGAAAAGATTACCTTTCGCCCGAAGAGGTCCGCGAGTTTGCCAAAGATGGGCGTCGCGACCGATGTCGTCAACGTGTAGATGGCAAATACCCAACTAAACGCGTCCAGATTCCCCAATTCCGCGACGATGCGCGGCATCGCTGTGCTGACTACGGTGACATCAATTGCCACCAGCAAGATGGCCACCAGCATGGCCGCAGTGACCATCTTCCGATTTGTCGTCTTATGCATTCTGATTCCCCCACCAACCAGTCTCCTCGTCCCATCGAGCCACCTATTTTATAGGCAAAATCTAAGAAACTCAACCCCGCAGCGCAAGGTAGCAGCCGATTAGCGCATCATGTCCGCTTCCAACACGCAGGCTTCCGGCGGTACGTCGAGGATGGCCTGAATGCTCGGTTGACGAAGCGACCGGCCTTCTGTCCACTCGGCGTACTGGACGCGCACCGTGATTCTGGGATCAACCCACAGCACATCGCGATGCCGATCCGGTGTATTGGAGAATGGGGGCTTTTGCGTCACCAGGCCCTGAAGTGTGACAGTGAGCCCTTTCCAATCCTGACGCGTCAACTTGCCGGTTCCCGAGTGCCCGATATAAACGAAGCGGCCATCGGCATCGTAGAGCCCGAGCAACAGGGCATTCGCGACGCCAGCCTCATCCCGGGTAAACCCGCCGATGACCGCGACGAGATCCCGATAATTCTTGATCTTTCTCCACTCATCCTTCTTTTCGCCGATGCGGTACGGCGAGTCTGTTCTTTTGACCACAATACCTTCCATGCCGTGATGCTTCACCACGTCGAAAAGTTGCCGCCCATCCGCATGCGAAGTGACCACCTGGACGCGCGCGCTGGGGACGATGATCTCCGACAGCCGCTTCAGCCGCTCTTGCAAAGGCTGCTTGACCATCCACTCGCCGTTTAGGTACAGGACGTCAAACACCATGTACGTCACCGGCACGATGTCCATCACGCGCTCGACGCGCTCCATCCGCCGGATCCCGTCCCGGCGCATCACTTCGTGAAAGTCCGGTTTCCCGTCCGCGCCGAGCGCAATCACTTCTCCATCAAGAATTGCCGACCTCGCCTCGCAATACGAGGGAAGGTCGGCAAGTTCCGGATAGTGCTGTGTGCGCCTCTTCAGCTTTCGGTTATACAGTTCCGTGCGGGTGCCGTCGTAATAGGCAAGCACCCGCACGCCGTCCCACTTGATTTGGGCGAGCCACTCGTCGCCGTCCGGAATGGCGCGACTCGCCACCGGTTCCATGGGTTTTACCGGTTTCATTGCTTCAACAACCGCAGGATGTCCGAGGTCACTTCGTCCGCGTCCTTCAACGTGCCGTACTGTTTCCGGATGTTTCCGTTGCGGTCAATCAACAGGGACAGCGAAGGGTGGCCAATCTGTCCTCCGTCCTGCGGAATCGCGACCACCTGGTACGATTTGAGTACCTTGCTCACTTCGCTGGGTGGTCCCGTCAGGAACTCCCATCCGGCGGGGTCCGCATGGTACTCCTTGGCGTATTGGGCAAGCACCTGTGGCGTATCGTGTTCCGGGTCTATGGTCACCGAGACGAATTCCACGTCGCTGCCAAACACGCCTTTTTCTTTGAGTTTCGACTCCACTTGCGACATGGTGAACGTGGTAATCGGGCAAACACTCGTACAACGCGTGTAGATGAAGGTCAGAAGGCGGACCTTGCCGTTGGAGTCTGTCAGTTTCACGGTTTTCCCGTCTGTGTTGGTCAGCGCAAAATCCTTCGCCTGACCCACCACAGGGAACCGCGTGGACCCCCACTCGTACATATAGACGATGCCGCCAATCACCGCCAACAAGAGCGCAATTGCCACAGCGTAAAACCACTGTTTCTTGACAAAGCTGACCACACCAGCCATAGTCCCCCACCCTTCTGGATATGGACTGAGCTTTAGACCAGGATACCTACCCCTGTCTTGAACCGCGTGTCAACTTGCTTTGCGTCGTCCCGCGAACAGCGAGGCGAGCGAGAGGATAATCGCCACGACCGACAAGCCAAGCGACAGCCAGGACCAGGTAGTATTTGTCTGGTTACCAGCCGGAGTTGCCGTTTGCGGGGACGGTTGAGTGGCCGGCGCTGCAGGCTGATTCACGGGTGCCGCCGTGGTGATCTGGGTGATGGAATGGGGCTCTTGGCTCCCCTCATCACCTGTCCATTCGACAACGCTGCCATCTTTGTAGTACTGATATGCATCCCAAGCCACAGACCCCGCGTTGGCCGGGTTCTTCGCGACGAAGGAGAACTCCTGGAACTGACCAGGCAGAATGCCAGCCCCAGTGGCCGTCCACGTCACCGTTCCGGCCTTTCCTCCCGCGGGTGCCTGCACAGAGCACTTCCACCCCGCAACCGGTTCATACGATTCGAACTCCACTCCCGCCGGAATCTTCAACACAATCTTGGTGGTCGGTACGTCCTTCTCAGTTGGCACGCGCATAGTGTACTTCTCCCAAGCGTTGACCGCTGAAGTCTTGGGCCACACTGTGACGTGCGCGCTGGCCACTGCGGTAGAAAATCCGAGACAAGCCACAACCGTCGCCATAAACATCCAGAAGGACCGCACCTTGCGTGAAATTGCCGTTTTCATTCTCTCTCCTGCCTCCTGCGTCACTGCGCCTGCGGACTGCCGACATAGATGTGAAACTCTCCGTCCGCGGATGTCAGATCATTCTTTAGTACGTGTACGCGCGCAATCCACGGTCCGGCCATCGTCAGGTACATGCCTTCAGCATGGTAAACACCCGGTTGGGTCGGACGCATCCGAATTTCGTCGACTCCCATCGCCATCTG
>CAZYAH010000185.1:0-4671 GCA_964645595.1 uncultured Alicyclobacillaceae bacterium
AACAACCAGGGCGGATACAAGAAGGTAGTAACGAACCGAGACCCCGTTCGGTTTTCCCTTCTGCTTCCATTGACGCCTCGGTAAATGGTTGCATTCCATTTACCGCTGTTCGTTTCCCCTCGCCCTCCGGGAGAGGGGGAAGGGGTGAGGGAGCGAGCGTCGTTAAGTTTTTCCCGACGCTCGTTTTCTGCCTTTTGCCTTGAGGCCGGCGGCTGGCCTCGGGAACTTTCAGTGTTCTCCGGGAAGTGTGTGGCAATATGTCGAGTCTGACCCTATTTACTCTCTCTGATCCCATTTCCTTCATTATAGGGTCGCTATTCATATATCTATGAGCGCTGATTCCGCTGAGAAAAAAAAGGACTTGACGGCACCTGCCCACCAGTTGCTCGGACGCCAACTTGGCAGCGGTTGGAAGGTGACTCAGAAGATTGAACCTAAACCAGGCGCCACAGGAAGCAACTTTTCTGTAGGTTATGTCGTCGAAAAGGATGGACAAAAGGCTTTCTTAAAGGCGTTTGACTACAAGGAAGCACTAGCATACTCAAACCCCGCGAAGATGCTAGCGGCGATGACAACCGCGTATAACTTCGAGTGTGAAGTTCTCGATAGATGTGCAAGAAAAAACTTTCGGAGAGTGGTTAAGGCACTGGAGTTTGGTGCTGAGCGGGTAGGCGAAAAGGACCTCATTGGCGTCGTTCAATATGTAATTTTTGAACTGGCGAGTGGGGACGTGAGAGCTCACCTTGAGGTCACCGATAAACTAGGGTTAGTTTGGAAGTTAAGGACGCTCCATCAAGTTGCGACGGGCCTGAGGCAGCTTCATGGTGAGTCAATTGCCCATCAAGACTTAAAACCGTCGAACGTGCTCGTTTTCGGTGACCTCGATTCAAAGGTTGCTGACCTTGGACGGGCATCCGATAAGAATAAGGCCTCACCTCATGATCATCACCTCATCGCCGGTGCATGGACGTACGCCCCTCCTGAATTGATTTATCGATTTGGTTCTCCAGATTGGGATGAGCGCCGCCTAGGTTGTGATCTTTACCTTTTTGGAAGCCTGATAGTTTTCTTCTTTACTGGACAGGCCACAACTACGTTACTTCTACAACACCTGGATTCATCTCACCGGCCTGATCAATGGAAAGGTATGTTTCATGATGTCCTTCCGTTCTTGGTGGATGCTTTTGAAAATGTCGTGAAGGATTTCGCGGAAAGCGTGCCAAACGAAATTCGCGATAATCTGGTTTCAAAAGTTAGGGAGCTATGTTATCCCGATCCTGTAGTTCGCGGACACCCTAGATCCAAGGGCCAGCTAGGTGCTCGGTTTTCCCTAGAACGTTACGTTTCTGAGTTTGACTTGCTTGCGCAGAAGGCAGAAGTGATCATGAGAGGCGCTAGGAAGTGACAGCGTACGCAGGAAAACGTGACCGCAGAGTGATACCGCGTTGGCGTAGCACAAGAGCGCTCCGCGGTGCTTCTGAGGGTGTACCGATAGACGCGAAGCTCCCGGCGGTCGAATTGTCCACAGACATTTTGGACAGGTTGCGCCACGATTGGGAAAGCCATAAGGCAATCTATATTGCTTCTGATCTAATAGGTGCTGCATTCACGTTAAATCGTCCACAACGTGCAATTGACGCTGCCGAATTCCTACTAAGAAAGGGAGCAGTAGTTCCGCGGCCGACGCGCGAGTTAGCTCTTCGCCTACTCGGTACAAGCACACTGAAGCGGGGTGAAACGCAGTCTGTAGCTCCTGAAACTGGAGCGCCTGACGTACGACAGAAAATCAAGGAACTAAAACAAAGGCTATTGGCCAACCCTCGAAACATAATTGCGCGGGTCGACATGGCACGGTTCTATGCATCCATTGGCCAGAAGAAGCAAGCCGAAGGGGAAATACGCGCTGCTTTGGCGCTAGGCAAAGATCACCGATTGGTCCTTCGTGCCGGTGCTCGTCTCTTTGTTCACCTAGATAAGCCAGAACGGGCGCAGAGAATTCTGCTTGATTCATCTCGAACGAAGTACGATCCTTGGTTGGCGGCGGCTGAAATTGCGGTTGCTTCAGTAGCTGAGAGACCATCTCGGACATTGAAAATTGGACGTGACATGCTCGACTCTAAAAAGTTTTCACCGGCAGAGATAAGCGAACTTGCCTGTGCACTAGGAACGAATGAGATCGAGAAAGGTAGTGCGAAAAATGCTAAGAAGTTGTTTGAATTAGGTTTGGTCGATCCAACCGACAATGCTATTGCACAAGCTGAATGGGCCTCAGAGAAGTTGGGGAAGGGAATCGCGATAGCCAAGCACCTAAAAGCCCCGCTCACCTACGAGGCCCGTGCGATGGATAGTCATAATCGTGGTGAGTGGGGCGTCGCATTGGATCAATCTCGACTTTGGTTAGCTGATGAGCCCTTTTCGTCGCGTCCCGCCATACTTGGATCCTTCGTATCAGCAGTAGGGTTGGACGATTTTGAATCGAGTGTGAAAATCGCAAGAGTAGGACTTGCTGCGAATCCAGATGAGCTGACCTTAATAAATAACTTGGTTTTTGCTCTGGTGAATCTCGGTCGATTGGAGGATGCAGTGACAGAATATGAACGGATGAGCCAGTCGACACTGAACGATGTAGAAAGAATTCTTTTTCTGGCCACGGGAGGACTTATCGAATTCAGGCGAGGAAACACCGAGAAAGGCCGGCATCTCTATCGCGATGCTATAAAGTTGGCTTCTAGTACTAAACAAATGCGATTAGCAGCTAGCGCATCAGCGTTCTATGCCAGGGAGGAGGCGTTGATCTCGAGCCCTATTGCGGTTTCGGTATTTGAGGAGGCAGAAAGACTTGCTAAGCGGGAACCCTCCAAAGCATTGGAGGTTGTATTGGCGCGGTCTAAGGACGCCCTTAAAACTGGGAGACGCGACAATAACGAGAAGAGTAAGAGGGGGCCGCCAAGATAGGACTAAATCGGGGACAGCTCAGACCACGAGTGACAATCCGGGACAGACCACGTTTTCCATGAGAACGTGATGCGGTACTGGTGGGTCAACCAGAATCAGACGTTTCGGCAAGAAAGAGCCGGGGGTTACCTATGGTCGCCGAAACGTAACGCCAACGGTGCCAGAAATCCTTTCTATGAATTCATGCGGGAGGTCGCGCCTGGTGACCTGGTGCTTTCATTTGAGGGAACGTTCATACGCGCGATAGGGGTCGTGCAATCCTATTGCTACGAATGCCCTAAGCCGGCCGAGTTCGGCGCCGCTGGCCCTAACTGGGAGAACATTGGCTGGAAAGTCGACCTTCATTACCACGACTTGATTAACCAGATAAGGCCGGCCGATCACATGCAAGCGATACTGCCCCGGCTTCCAACGCAATACGCTCCCTTGCAGGCGAACGGTCGCGGACTTCAGGGCGTATACCTGACGAGCATTCCCGAGGACTTGATGCAGGTGTTGGCCGATCTAATCGGCGGGGAAGTGCGGCAGTTGATGCAGATGAACGTTGCCGCTGATGTCATTGGAAATTACGGGAAGGGTGTAATCGAGTGGGAAGAGCATTTGCGGGACGAAATCGCGTCTGACAGAACGCTTGCACAAACAGAGAAGGAGCAAGTCATTATGGCCCGCCGTGGCCAGGGGTTATTCCGCCAAAACGTGCAAAGCCTTGAGCGATTCTGCCGGGTAACCAAAGTCGATCATCCGGAGCACTTGCGCGCTAGCCATTGCAAGCCGTGGCGTGACTGCGACACCAATGAGGAGAGGCTGAACGGCGAGAATGGCCTGCTGCTGACCCCGAGCATCGACCATCTGTTCGATCGAGGCTTCATATCCTTCGAAAATAAGGGCGAACTTCTGATCTCGCCGGTGGCACATCACTCATCCCTGAATCGAATGGGTGTCCCTACGGTGGAACGGATAAATGTTGGGTCGTTCTCAGAAGGTCAACGCGAGTTTCTAGAATTTCACCGAAACTACGTTTTTCTTAAAGCCTCAGTGACTTCGTAGGCAAAGATATCTCGTGTCTTGCTGTCTATGAGGATATTCCTTCTTGCTATCCTGCTCGCGCTGTCTTGCTCCGCCAGTGCAGAGATAGTATTTGTAAAGTATCGTGGATCTGTAAATCTCGCGCCATTTCAATGCGAGACAGTTACACGAAGCAGCTTTATCCGGCGAGTATGTTACGACAGGCGCGAGAGATACATGCTTATTAGCCTAAATGGGGTCTATTACCATTACTGCGAAATTGGCACACAGACCGTTTCAAGTCTGATGAAGGCCGATTCAATGGGCCGCTACTATAATGCTTTTATCAAAGGCAACTACGATTGTCGAATCAATAGAATGCCCGGCTACAACAAATAGGAATTGCGAAGACGGAGTCAGGTCTTGAAATATCACTTCTCGTATAAATAACCGGAGGCAAAAATGGCAGACAATGCCCAGGAAGTCGTAGTGACCGATATCAAAATTCCGTTTTTGTCCATGGTGGTGCTGTTGGTGAAATGGGCTCTCGCGGCCATTCCTGCCATGATCATTCTGATCGTCATCGGCATGATCCTTTCGATGGTCGTGGGCGCCTTCTTTGGCGGCATGGGCGGGTGGCACGGCAAGCTTTAGGGCGTGAGGGATGAGGGAAGAAAAGTTTGCAGTTTGCAGTGGGCAGTTTGCAGTGAC
>CAZYAH010000186.1:0-4634 GCA_964645595.1 uncultured Alicyclobacillaceae bacterium
CTGCAATCTTCGCCTGTTCAGCCGATACGACGTCCATGATGACGCCGCCCTTTTGCATTTCAGCCATGCCGCGCTTCACGACATCTGTTCCTGTCCTTGCCATTCAACAGACCTCCCCCAGCATGCTTGCTGCCGCGAAATCAAACCCTCATTGTTGCTGTTCGTCCCTTTTCATTTTACGCAAGAATCTGCGTACCTCAAAGAAGCCGCCGATGAGGAACAACAGCGCCAGTATGGAACTACAGACAATCGATCCGATTTGGATCCAGAGCGGTGTCGTCAATGCTCGGCCACCCCATCTCCAGACATTATCGCATGCCATGGATCCGCGCGCTAGCCGACAAACAATCTACAGAGAAATAGACCTTCGGGTCTGCGGAGAATTACAGCTTATGGAACAAATTGCTGAAGAAATGCCCAATTGCCCGCAGCATCCGAATAAACCAGTTGGCCTTATTGTCATCCTCTGCGGCCACCACATCGACTTGTGCGATAACGTGGTTGTTCACCACGTATTCCAGAGTACCCACCTTGGCCCCCTTCGCAACCGGAGCGGACAATTCGCCTGCTTTGTCCAGTTTCAACGTTCCTTTGACTCCGTTTGGCAAGTCGACAATCAAGTCTTGCTTTGGAGCGATGGCCAGAGTCGTGTCCTTGCCGTTCGGAACGTCGACGGTGTCTTCGAGCGGTTGGCCTTTTTTGGCGACGACGGTCTCAGTGAAATTGTGAAAACCGTAGTCAAAGAGTTTGGCGGTGTCCCGGAATCTCTGCATTTCGTCGGTCGTAGTGTCCGCCATTACGACGGAGATCAGGCGGACGCCATTTTGTTGGGCTGTACCGACGTAACAATAGCCCGCGTCTGCCGTGTACCCGGTTTTCAGCCCGTCGACTCCTGGGTAATGACCGAGCAATTTGTCCGTATTCGGCCAGACGGAGTTCTTTTCACGCACCTGGATGTTTTGAATGGATGTGTATTTCAGGATTTCCGGGTAGTTGGTCACAAGGTACCGCGCCAACTTCGCCAGATCCCGCGCCGATGTGTAATGGTTGGCTTCCGGCAGTCCATCCGGATTCATGTAGTGTGTATTGGTGAGACCGAGTTCTTGCGCTTTCCGGTTCATCATTTGCACGAACGCGTCCTTGTCTCCGCCAATCTTCTCGGCCACTGCAATGGTTGCGTCGTTGGCAGACAGGACTGCGATGAACTTCATCATGTCATCCAGGGTGAAGTGTTCCTTCGGATCTAGGTAGGCATCCGAAACCCCTGGTGCCGTGGCGACCTTATAAGCTTCTTCTGTGATTGGAACTTCGTCGGACCAGGAGACACGGTGCTGCCTGACTGCCTCCAACGTCAACAACATGGTCATCAACTTCGTTGTTGAAGCCGGAGCGCGCCGCTGATCCGCGTCCTTTTCGTACAGAATCTGTCCGTTGTCGGCATTCATCAAGACGACGGATTTCGCAAGGACGCTTGGCGGTTGCGGCATTGCGAAGGCCTGCTGTTGGGATTGGTTATTGGTTATGGTGGACGCTGCCGCCATTCCTGCGCTGCTTGCGAGCATACCGACGGCACCGGTAGACAATCCAGCAATCAGTAGCAACGTTTTCAGTGGCTGTTTCACCGTTTCCCTGCACTCCTATCCCTGAAGTAAACAGAATTAGTATAACATACGGATTCCACCTGCTTGATTGGGGATTTGTGGACACTTTGTACAAATTCACAGCTTCGTTCCCGATGCTCGCGAGAACTCTCGGGAGAACTGAAGTTCTGCTGGCAACAATCGAGCGAAAAAGTGAACGACCCGCGTCCCACTGGGGAGCCAGTGGTTCGCGGGCCGTGATAACAGCTTGGATTAGATGCTGTAGTTCGGCGCTTCTTTCGTAATTTGGACGTCGTGGGGGTGACTTTCGCGCAGGCCTGCCGGTGTGATGCGAATGAACTGCGCGTTGTTCTGCAAATCCTCAATGGTCGGAGTTCCGCAGTAACCCATGCCAGCCCGGAGTCCGCCCACCAGTTGGTACACAATGTCCGCGAGGGGACCGCGATAGGCGACGCGTCCTTCGATGCCTTCTGGGACCAGCTTTTTCGCTTCTTCCTGAAAGTACCGTTCACCGCCGCCTGCCTTCATGGCGCCGATGGACCCCATTCCGCGGTACACCTTGTAGCTCCGCCCTTGGTAAATCTCAATTTCGCCCGGGCTTTCTTCCGTTCCGGCCAACAAACTGCCAATCATGACCGTACTTGCCCCGGCTGCAATTGCCTTGACGATATCGCCAGAGTATTTGATGCCGCCGTCTCCGATAATAGGAATGCCTTTTTTGCGCGCGACCGTTGCGCAGTCGTAAATCGCCGTCACTTGGGGCACGCCAATACCAGCCACGATGCGAGTAGTACAGATGGATCCGGGACCAATCCCGACCTTCACTGCGTTGACGCCCGCCTCAATGAGGGCTTCGGTGGCTTCGCCGGTTGCGACATTCCCTGCCACCAGCTGGATGTCCGGGTACTTCTTGCGGATCTCCTTGACAGATTGAATCACTCCCATGGAGTGTCCGTGCGCCGTGTCGACGACGATGACGTCTGCTCCCGCCGTGACAAGAGCCTCGACCCGGTCGTACATATCCTTCGAGACAGAGACCGCAGCGCCCACCACAAGTCGTCCCTGGCTGTCTTTCGCTGCATTCGGAAATTGCCGCGCTTTCTCAATATCTTTGATGGTGATTAGGCCTTTTAGAACACCGTTCTCGTCAACCAGGGGCAATTTCTCAATTTTGTGGTGCCGCAGGATGTCCTTCGCGTCCGCGAGCGTCGTGCCAACGGGTGCGGTCACCAGGTTTTCCGTCGTCATCACTTCGCCAATGGGCCTGTCATAATTCTTTTCAAACCGCAAGTCCCGGTTCGTAATGATGCCGACGAGCCGCCTGGTGTGCTCCTCCACAATCGGTACGCCGGAGATCCGGTATTT
This sequence comes from uncultured Alicyclobacillaceae bacterium, assembly GCA_964645595.1. Lineage (GTDB taxonomy): Bacteria > Bacillota > Bacilli > Alicyclobacillales > Alicyclobacillaceae > Alicyclobacillus_A. Next base: position 2,967 of record CAZYAH010000186.1, read on the forward strand.
CGCCATGAGCGCTTCCGCATCCTTGATAGGGTGCTCTGGCGTAAGGAAAATCGGGTCCGTGATGACGCCGCTCTCGGACCGTTTGACCTTGTCCACTTCTTCGGCCTGACGATGAATGTCCATGTTCTTGTGGATAATGCCGATGCCGCCCTCGCGGGCCATAGCAATAGCAAGCGCCGCTTCAGTGACTGTGTCCATTGCGGCGCTAACAATTGGAATGTTCAGATGAATGTCTGTCGTGAACTTTGTGCGAACGTCGACGTCCCGCGGTAGCACTTCCGACTTGGCGGGTACCAATAGCACGTCGTCAAACGTGAGTCCTTCGCGCTGAAATTTCGTTTCCCAATGGTCAGCCACTCTGATTCCCTCCATGCTCTGTATTTTGTCTGTCATTCGCGGCATAAATACACGACCCTGGGTGGATATTAGGCGTAGTATATCAAGGCACTTTAGGACGTGTCAAATGATCCGGCAAAACAACGAACAACGCGAATTTTGCGATATAGAAAAGAGAATTAGCCGACATCAGTTGCAGAGTGAGTATAAAGTCAAACGACTGCTCCAACGCATTCACCCCGGCGCACGGCAAACCGAACTCTTCAATAGCGCAGCAAAAGTGGCCGCATCTGCGCGACAGGCCGCAGCGTTTGAGCAAGCCGACACCTGCGTCGATTTACCCGTGCGCCCGCTGGTGCGTTATTACGCCGTCCTCGGGTGGATGAAGACGCTGCTGCACCTTTACGACTTGTCCTTTCCGGCCTCGATGTCCGTGCTGCAACACGGGATCTCCGTTCGCAGGTCGAAACGACAACCGTATCGCTGGCCCTTGGAAACCGTATACGTGCACAAAGATGGCGTGTTTCAGAGCTTTGCTGCGTTAAGTCGCGCACAAGGCCTTGCACAGGAAAACGAGTGTGGACAACTTCCCCAAAAATTGGTCATTGGCGATTTACTGGGAGCCATGCCCCCACTGGCATGCGACGTGGCAAACGCGAACCAACAGTTCCAGCACGTTCATGTCGTACAGCGAGACGTCAGTCCAAGCGGCACTTGGGAATACGTATCCCGAAGGATTGCAACAAATGCGGGAATGACCGTCGACGAGTGGAAACGCGCGTATCTCAGCGCTAGAAGGATAAGCGCTGGTGAGGCCAACTCTCTGGACCGTTCCGTGAATGGTGAAACCGCTCCAGAAACCGTCTTCCAAGATTCCGAGCCACCCGGGCTGCTATTGCTCCCGGCTTCTTCCGATGGACATCCCTGGGCCATCACCCATGGAGAGAACCGTTATCTCCTGGACGGACCGTGTTTTTCCGAGTGGTTGATCCATTTTGTGATCCTGTATTCGCTTTCGGCCCTGTGCCGCTACAACCCGGTGGAGTGGTCCGACATTGTGACCTGGAACAATGAAGTCGATGCGTACCTGGTTCGAGCGTACTTGGAGCACTATCCCGTCGAACGTGTCGCTTCATCGCTGTTTGCAGCAACTGGGCTTTCGATTGTGAAATGATAGTAATCCAGAGTTCCGGAGTTGGCGGCCGCATCTGTGCAACATCTGTGCATCATAATCAATCATTGCACGACTGATGAGCGTAATGACGGAAAAAGCCCAGTGCTTAGTGCACTGGGCTCTTGCTCACATGCCTGGCGGCGACCTACTTTCCCAGG
>CAZYAH010000187.1:0-4634 GCA_964645595.1 uncultured Alicyclobacillaceae bacterium
CTCCCATGATGTCGCCCATGTACTCTTCAGGCACTGTGACTTCGACCTTCATGATTGGCTCGAGCAACACTGGGTCTGCCTTCGCAGCGCCTTGTTTGAGTGCCATGGAGCCCGCAATTTTGAACGCCATTTCGGAGGAGTCGACGTCGTGATACGAACCGTCGAACAGAGTGACCTTCACGTCGAGCATTGGATAGCCAGCGAGCACGCCTGTCTGCATGGCCTCCTGGATACCTTCGTCGACTGCCGGGATGTATTCTTTCGGAATCGCACCGCCGACAATCTTGTTTTCGAACTCGTATCCAGCTCCGCGTTCCAGCGGCTCCAGAATGATCTTGACGTGACCGTATTGACCGCGACCACCAGACTGGCGGACGAACTTGCCTTCTTGTTCGACGCGCTTGGTGATGGTCTCCTTGTAAGCGACCTGCGGAGCACCGGTGTTGCAGTCCACCTTGAACTCCCGCTTCAGGCGGTCAATGATGATTTCCAGGTGCAACTCGCCCATACCTGCGATGATGGTCTGGCCAGTTTCCTGGTCGGTCCACGTCCGGAAGGTCGGATCCTCCTCGGCCAGCTTACCGAGTGCGATGGCCAGTTTGTCCTGGTCGGCCTTGGTCTTCGGCTCAACCGAGATGTTGATGACCGGGTCCGGGAACTCCATCGATTCAAGAATAACCACGTGTTTCTCGTCGCACAAGGTGTCGCCCGTGGTTGTATCCTTGAGTCCCACAGCGGCCGCGATGTCGCCCGCGTACACCTTGTCGATTTCTTCACGGTGGTTGGCGTGCATCTGCATGATGCGGCCAATGCGTTCCCGCTTGCCCTTGTTTGAGTTGAGCACGTAAGACCCGCTCTCCAACGTACCGGAGTACACGCGGAAGAACGAAAGTTTACCGACAAACGGGTCCGTCATGATCTTGAATGCCAGTGCGGCAAACGGCTCGTCATCGGAAGAGTGGCGTTCCACCTGTTCTCCATCCGGCGTCACACCCTTAATCGCCGGAACGTCGATCGGCGACGGCAGGTAATCGACCACCGCATCCAGCATCGGCTGAACGCCCTTATTGCGGTACGAAGAACCGCAGAGAACCGGGAACAGCTTTACTTCGCAGGTACCTTTGCGGATGGCTGCTTTCAGTTCCGGAACCGTGATTTCCTCTCCCTCGAGGTACTTCATCATCAGTTCCTCGTCTACTTCCGCAACCGCCTCGATGAGCTGCTGGCGGTATTGTTCAGCCATGTCCTTCATGTCCTCCGGAATTTCCCGCGACTCGGCGGTCGTTCCGAGGTCGTCGGTGTAAATGATTGCCCGGTTTTCGACCAGGTCAATCATCCCGACGAACGTGTCCTCTGCACCAATCGGCAATTGGATTGGAACAGCGTTGGCACCCAGACGAGTGCGCATCTGCTCGACGCAGTTGAGGAAGTCCGCGCCGATGATGTCCATTTTGTTGACGTAGGCAATCCGGGGTACCCCGTACTTGTCTGCCTGGCGCCACACAGTTTCAGACTGCGGTTCGACACCGCCTTTGGCGTCGAAAACAGCAGCCGCGCCGTCCAACACGCGAAGCGAGCGTTCTACTTCAACAGTGAAGTCAACGTGACCCGGCGTATCGATAATGTTGATCCGGTGTCCTTTCCACTGCGCCGTGGTCGCTGCAGACGTGATGGTGATACCGCGTTCCTGCTCTTGCACCATCCAGTCCATGGTCGCAGCGCCCTCGTGCACTTCACCAATCTTGTGCACGCGACCGGTGTAGAAGAGGATGCGCTCGGTCGTCGTTGTCTTACCGGCATCAATGTGAGCGATGATACCGATGTTGCGCGTCTTCTCTAACGGAAATTGACGTGGCAATCAGCACCCTCCTTTCCGATTCCAGCCGTGGACTACCAGCGGTAGTGCGCAAACGCCTTGTTGGCTTCGGCCATCCGGTGCGTGTCTTCCTTCTTCTTGACAGCGCCGCCGGTGTTATTCGCTGCGTCCAGCAACTCGTTCGCCAACTTTTGAACCATGGTCTTTTCACCACGGAGGCGAGCGTAGTTCACCAACCAGCGAAGCCCCAAAGTAACTCGACGGTCAGGCCGCACCTCGACAGGCACTTGGTAGTTGGAACCACCAACGCGGCGCGCCTTAACTTCGAGAACCGGCATGACATTGCGCATCGCTTCTTCAAACACTTCAATCGGATCTCTGTCCGTGCGCGCGCGAATTTCATCAAACGCGCCGTAGACAATCCGTTGCGCGACACCGCGTTTTCCGTCAAGCATGACTTTATTAATCAGACGCGTAACCAGTTTGTTGTTGTAAATCGGATCTGGCATCACGTCTCTCTTCGGCACAGGTCCTTTACGCGGCATGTAGCAGCCTCCCTTCACACAGATTGGCAGCGCAGAGCGAATCTCCGCGCTGTCGGCATCAATCCACTAAGTAGAAAACCAGCCGCCGAAGCGGCGCGATTACGACTTCTGCTTCGGCCGTTTCGCGCCGTACTTCGAACGACCCTGCATGCGGTCCTTCACACCCGCCGTGTCGAGCGCACCGCGCACAATGTGATAGCGGACACCCGGCAGGTCCTTGACACGACCGCCGCGAACCAGCACGACGGAGTGTTCCTGGAGGTTGTGCCCAATACCCGGGATGTAGGCCGTGACTTCCATCTGGTTCGTGAGGCGAACACGTGCGTATTTACGCAGCGCGGAGTTCGGCTTTTTCGGCGTCATCGTACCCACGCGCGTGCATACACCGCGTTTCTGCGGAGACGGAAGATCCGTTTGGTCCTTCAAAAAGCTGTTGTATCCCTTCTGCAGCGCAGGAGCCTTTGACTTCTTCTCCACCGCCTTGCGACCTTTGCGAACGAGTTGGTTAATCGTTGGCATGACTGCACCTCCTTCCAATCTGAGAACCAGCGTGGCTTCGGGCGTTTCATGTCCACAGATCCTGGTGGTTCGCGAATAAAAAACCGACCAGGTTCACACGGAACCCCTGCGCCACAGGCGTTGTCGACGTTTATTCCTCAATGATGGCAGCTGTTGCCGCTCCTACTTCAATTCCGCAAGCCTTGCCAAGTTGCTTCATGGTGTCAACCCATTCAACGGGTACTCCCTTTTCTTGCGCGAGCGCGAGAATCGGGTTGGTAACCCGCGATTCGGCGTCTTTTGCAACAAACACGCATTTCGCTGCAGCTTGCTGGAGAGCCTTAGTCGTTTGGTTTGCACCTATGGTTCGCTTCTTCGCTAGGCGTATGCGATCGAGCGACATCGCAGAAGCCTCCCCCAGAATAAACACCCCATGCTCATGGCACACTCAAAGATTCTATCACCCGTCCATCCCACTGTCAACCAACGTCTAGTCGACGGTTGACTCCCAAAAAACACATCCGCCGCCACGCAACCCACTGGCGCGTGGCGGCGGTGCATTTGCAGGAATTTCTTTATTCGACGACACTCACGGGTTCGTTGGAATGGTCGCCCTGTGTAGACTCCGGCGCTGGATCGTCGTCGGCCGTAATTTCCACGTGGCGATAGCGCGACATACCCGTGCCGGCCGGGATGAGTTTGCCGATGATCACGTTTTCCTTCAATCCCAGCAGCGGATCGACCTTGCCCTTGATGGCAGCCTCGGTCAGCACGCGCGTAGTTTCCTGGAAAGATGCTGCCGACAGGAACGAGTCCGTTTCCAGCGACGCCTTCGTGATACCGAGCAGCGCGGGACGGGCGACGGCAGGCTCCTTGCCTTCCAGCAACACCTTGCGGTTTGCCTCTTCGTATTCGAAGAGATCTGCATACGTTCCCGGCAGCAAATCGGTGTCGCCTGCGTCGAGAACGCGGACTTTGCGCAGCATCTGGCGGATCATGACCTCGACGTGTTTGTCGTTGATGTCCACGCCTTGCAGACGGTACACGCGCTGCACTTCGCGCAGCAGGTAGTTTTGAACACCTTGCAGACCCTTGACGCGGAGCATTTCTTTCGGGTCAACCGAACCCTCGGTCAGCTCGTCGCCCGCTTCCACCTTCTGGTTCACGGTGACGCGCACGCGGGAGCCGTACGGAATCGAGTAGACCTTGGTTTCGGACTCGCCGGTGACTTCGATTTCGCGCTTGTCCTTGGCCTCGCGGATGTCGCTGACCACACCGTCGAACTCTGCGATGACCGCCTGGCCTTTCGGGTTCCGGGCCTCAAACAGCTCCTGGATACGCGGCAAACCTTGCGTGATGTCGTCGCCGGCGACACCACCTGTGTGGAAGGTACGCATGGTCAGCTGAGTACCCGGTTCACCGATGGACTGCGCCGCGATGATGCCGACCGCTTCGCCGATTTCAACCATCTTGCCCGTGGCGAGGTTCTTGCCGTAGCAGTGCACACACACGCCGTGGCGCGTCCGGCAGGTAAGGACCGAACGGATGGTCACTTCCTTGATGCCAGCCTCGACGATAGCCGTAGCCGCAGCGGCGTCAATCAACTGGTTCTTCGACACAATCTTCTCGCCGGTGACCGGATGGTAGACGTCCTGGAAGGCGACGCGGCCTTCAAGGCGGTCGTACAGGTCCTCAATGACTTCGCGGCCGTCGCGGATTTCCGTGACGCGCAGGCCTTTGTCGGTGCCGCAGTCAATCTGGCGAACGATGGTATC
>CAZYAH010000188.1:0-4632 GCA_964645595.1 uncultured Alicyclobacillaceae bacterium
CCGAACAGGTATTGAAGACGATGACGGCGGCTTCCTCCGCGCTCGCCGCCGGCACGAGGCCCTCGGCCTCGGCGAGCACGCCGGAGATCTTCGCCGAGTCGTACTCGTTCATCTGGCAGCCGAAAGTCCGGATAAAGAGCTTGCCCGCCATGCCGCTATTTCTTGGGGTCGGGTTGCGCGGCTTCCTGCGGCGAGAGGATCCAGATGCGCGCTACCTGGCCCTGGGCGTCGGGCAGGTATTTGATCAGCACGCCGGGCGGCACGGCGGCGGGAACCACGATCATGTTCCTGCCATCGCGGATCTGCGTGCCTGCCGCGAGCTGTACTCTTTTGCCGTCGATCTCGACCGTCATGCCCTCCACGTGGCTCAGCGTGGCGCGCTTCGCCTCCGCGGGAATGGTGCGCAGCTGTGCCTGCGCGCTGGAGGCAAGCGCGATGGCGGCGATTAGCAGGATTACCCGGATCATCGGGTCAGTTTACAGAAAAAAAGTCCACTGATGCGACGCATATCAGGCCGCCTTGCGCAGCCGTACCTCAACCTCGATGCCCGTGCGGGAAAGCATGTCGATGAGCGATTCCACCGAGAACAGATCGATCTTGCCGCGCATAAGGTCCGATATGCGTGGCTGAGTCACACCGAGCAACCTGGCACTATCCGACTGGCTGAGCTTCAGCGCCTTCAGCCGTTCCTGCAATGCGATCAGCAAATCAGCGCGCGCTCGCATGGCGGCGGCTTCCTGTTGCGTGTTCTCGATTGCGTCCCACACACTTGCATAGCGCTTCATTTCAAATCCCTCATCAATTCCCGAAAGCGCGCTCTTGCCAATTTCAGATCGGCCTTGACGGTCTTTTCAGTTTTATTCTGAAAACAATGCAGCACGTACACCGCGTATTCCAGCCGAGCAACGTAAATCAGCCTGAACGCTCCAGCCGCGTCGCGAATGCGGACCTCGCAGCATCCCAAACCAACGGTCTTCATCGGCTTGAAGTCGTCCGGATGAAGTCCGCGCTGTACGCGGTCAAGCTGGAATCCGCCTTCCCTGCGCGCCGAATGCGGAAACGCGCGCAGTCGGTCCAGCGCATCGCCACGAAAGACAACAGGCTTTAGCGCCGTAGGTTTCGGCAATTATATAACCTTTTGTATGCTGCGGGAAAACGTTACTGGATTACCTCGTCCGCGCGCACGGCCACCGACTGAGGGATCGTCAGCCCGAGCGCCTTCGCTGTTTTGAGGTTCAGCACCAGCTCGAACGCCATCAGCGCCCGAAGCGTGCGCCGCGCGCCTCAGCCAGCGCCTGCGCGGCAGTTCTGCCGCCCTTTCGCCTGTTGATGCGGCGCACGGTTGCCGCCAACCGTTCAGCCGCGGCGCGCCGCTTTGCGGGATCGATTCTCCTGGCGATCACGATTGGCTCGTTGATTTTCACGGTACTCGAAGGTTGGCGAGGCGCGGATGGAAATTCTAGCCAGGGTTGGAAAACAAGGGTCGGAAAAGAGATGGTGGCGAATCAGGGACTCGAAGGTGGACGATTGGGCCGCCTTCCTATCCCATTGAAACAACAGCAAGTTGTCTTCGCCTTCAAAAAGGGCCTAACAGCTAGGTGCTGCACCTGCGTGTGAAGCTGCATTCTATCATCGCGCTTACCCTTCACTGCGCTTGCGGACCGTTTACGCCCAATTCGCTCGAGGAGGCGGTCGTCTGCCACTGCATGTTGCTCGGGCGATCTGGGCCATCGGCACATAGCGGCCTGATGTGGTCCACGACGTAGCCCGGGCAGGCCCCTCGGCTCTTGCCGGTCGAGGGGCACGGCTGCTGCTTCATGAACGCGGCGCGCTGGTGGGAGTCGCGCTGGGTCTTGGCCGACGCCTGCGCCGGGGCCAGCACCAGTAGTGAAGCAAGGATCGCTAGAGCGTTAATAGCCATCCGTTCGATTCGGATAAAGTCCCGTAGGGGAGGCCCTACGAGGATTCCTCGCTATTGGCGCGACCGCTTGCGCCGCTACCGAAAACGCCAGGGGGAGATATGGCTAACGCCAATTCAATTTCATTTCTTAATCGTCTTGTATGGGTTAATTACAAAATTGATAGCAAACCGAAGGACGTGAATCGCCCTGGCGTCGTGTTGGTTTGCTGTCCAGAACTACCGACAAACGCGGGAGAAGACAGATTCACCCCGCTAGATGTATTTGACGCCAAGAACGATGCAGCAGCAGTCGCAGAGGGTTTGCTGAAACAGAAATGGCGTTGCCATGGTCAAGTCTATGCTCGGATTCATCTGTCCGATATTCAGTCTTTGCGGGCTGAAGCGGCTGCGGCATTAGCGGAGATTTGCACGCAACACAAAGAATAGGACACTCGCCGTCTGGATAGTAATTCTCCTAATTGCGTTGACTACACACTCGGCAGGAAACAATCATCTTTTCTTTGGTTTTTTTTGCAACCTTCGGTGTTGGCAGTGCGGCCAGGATGCGGCGCAGCGCGGCGTCGAATGGGATTGGCTGAACGGGTCTAGGTTTTTTGGGGGACTGCGCGGTATGTAGTCCTGCTGGATCAGGGGACTACAAAAATCTGGTGGGTGGAAGACTACCGAACAAGTTCCCTAACTATCTACAGGCATTGAGGTTTTGAATGAACGACTTTGGAAATGCCCCCAATAATGCCCCCGCATAGACAACCCTCTCCCATCTGCCGTGTTGATCATCAGGTTAAAAGGACGAAATTGCCCCGTAATTGATTGACGAACCGGCCCGCCTTCACCCATGGGGCGTTGTGCGTCCTAACACGACCAACAGATTAAGAGTTGGACAAAGAGGGATTCGAACCCTTCGAGGACTAGGCGTTCCTAAATTCCATAGCTCTGTGATAACGCATGTAATGTCGACTGCGCTCGGAGAGTTCGATCGTATGCGCGTGTTCAAGACCACATTTTTCATAGTCCGCAGGCGAGAGAATTAGCGAAATAATTATTCCTCCATGCTCATTGAAGGTAATGAGTCCCCGATCAAAAAGTCGATCGACCAGCGCCGATAGAAGAACTCCGTTCTGGGGGTCCAAGCGCTCCGCATTCGTACAAGCGTTCCAAGGTTTGATATGCGATGCGATTAAGAGGTCTAGATTCTTAATGCCAGTTACAGGACAGGTGCCCTTATAAGCTTTCAGCAAGTCTTTACGAAACTTACCTTGACCGATTCGAGCCGTCCGCAAGTACTCTTTCTCGGTGTCGCTCAGGCCAGGGGCATACTCTGGTAACTGCCCCGCTAATACAGGTTCGGCGGATTTTGTGAGCAACTGGTCTGGGGAGATCGCCTTACTAAGGCAGATTCGAATACGTTTCTGACTATTGCCGCCTGTATGTGCGCCGGGATCTTGATGCATGGCTGCGATTTCTCCCTGGAGCGACTTTCTAAACTCCTCAATATCGATTGCTGATAGGTCGACTGGATAGGCCCGATCAAGCTTAGCGATACGTTCTTCGACCGGGATTTTAGAAACCTTCGCGGAATCTAAGACCACCTTTGTGATCTTGGTTCCAGAAAGTGCCAACCTCCGAAAAATTAGATTGAGCAGTTTGTTGTAATCTGGATTCCTACGCTTTACTCCACGCGCTGGACTTGCTCCGCCGCTGCTTTCTACTACAACACACGGAAAACCCTCGAACAAATCTAAACTGCACTCGGCGTCAACAATTTTGTTCTGGTCATCAAGTAGGAACATGGCTCCGTGCCTATTCGCAAATTACTTATTCTGATGGCGCCGGGGTATTGACCTGCCCCCTTTCTGTAATGCCAGTCATTGCTTCGGACGATCTATCCTCTGCTCGACAATCGACCCTCTCAGGAATGGCCGAGCAAATTGTCGCAGACCGATACAGCTTCCTGGTCTGACAATGGATCTGCGACCACTTCTAATGCGTACGAGATCGACCGAACCGTTTCCGGCACCTTCCCGTCCACAAAGTCGGCGAGACTCAATCTACGCAGACCAGCCTCAGAAAAAAGTGCTGGCGTGAGATGTGGCGCCAAAAAACCAGCATCTCGTTCGTAGAGATCACTGTCGCCCCAATCGAACCCGCATTTCTTCAGTTGAATCCGGAACATGACTAACGCGTCGATGTCCGGTTTCCCATTTTTGTCGATTAGCAATGCCTCAACGTCGGCGATAAAGTGCGTAAGCTTCCGTGGAGCTGTTGGGTCTTGCCTAATTCCAACGGAAAACAGGTAGACGTTTTCGTCTGACGCTTGTGGCTCTAGTTGATCTAGACTCGTAATGTGATGTAGCCGGGTTGCATTCCCGGTGGCCTTGGCTTCTACCGCCGTCTTCGAACGGTAGAAATCTCTCTTTGCAAGATCGGCGCCAGCCCAGCAACTTATCGCTGCCTTCGGCCCGGCACCTCGTTCCAGCGCTCGTCTAAGCAACATGCGTAGAAACAGGCACTCTCCGACTAGTCCTTTCTGCCGCTCGGGCCCCATAGGGGTAACGCGTTCCCCTAACAATCCAAGTAGCCAGCGGATTTCTTCTACCAGGTCCTTGTTGCTTGGCGGAGGATCCTGTGCCAACCGCCAAGCAACTTCATATGCGATAAGAAGTGGCCCCGCAAATCTGAACAGCGCTATAAGTGGAAACTCTGGGTATAGA
>CAZYAH010000189.1:0-4624 GCA_964645595.1 uncultured Alicyclobacillaceae bacterium
TTTACCCACTCGGCGACGGTGAACCGGACATCCGGTTCCACGAGGTCGAGGAGATGGTGCGGCACCCCTGCCTGCTCCTCCGGAGGCACCTTGGCGGTGCCGATGTCCATGCCCTTATAGACTTGCATCGAGTCCGCGGACAGCACTTCGCCCCCGATTGCCTTCGCGACCGCAATACCCAAGTCGCTCTTTCCTGTCCCTGTCGGTCCTACGATGCAGAGCACAGGAGGCTTACCGTTCTGCATCATCCGTCTCCTTCCTCCATACTCCAAACGCAAATTTCGCGTGCGGCTTGTCCGGCACAACGCCAAACCGTTCAAACTGGCCGAACCCCGGCCGCTCCTTCAGAATGACGCACCGCTTCGCCACGCGCACGGCTTCCCGCCACGCCGCGTCTGCGAGCGGCGCAGCGTTGGTGAGGACGCGCGCAGGTTCGATGCTGGAGTCTGCGTTGCGCAGTGGGGAGCGGAACATCGGATCGAAATACACAACGTCTGCAGCGTTCGCCGGAAATTGCCGCAACCGCTCCACGTGGTCCCCCACTTCGACTTCGATGCGGTCGAAGATGTCCTCAAGCCCAGGGTACAGGTGCCGCTCAAAGGTTTTGGCATACGTAAACAGCCGGGCCAGCCACGGACTGGACTCAATCCCAAGGACGCGCCCGCCCTCTCCGACTGCTGCCGCAAACACCAGGCTGTCGCCGCCGAGTCCAAACGTGGCGTCGACTACAAAATCGCCGGGTCGAATTTGCGCCAGCTCGACCAGCCGATCCCGCTTTCCTTTCCGCAGTTGGGCTATTCGCTGGGACGCCATGCCAGGGTGAAAGAAGAGAGGTGAGCTCAGTTGTCCAGCCACCACGAGGTGCAAAGGCTCGTCGGCGACCAGCACGATACTCGCCTCTTCGTCCTCCACAATTTGCTGCAAACTCCGCTTCCTGCGCGGTACCAGGCGGCACGAAAACCACTCCGCCGCGCGTTCAGCGCGCCGCACAGTCTCTGGCGACACTCGATGTGGCGTTGTGCAAACGACCGCTTCTCCGGAAATTGGGCAACCTTGCGTCAGCGGCATCATACAATCCTGCGGAACTCCTTTTCCAGATCCCGGGACGACAGGCGAATGAAGACGGGTCGCCCGTGCGGACAGTGAAACGGGTCCTCGAGCGTCGACAGCGCTCTGCACAGCGCGTCAATTTCCATGTCGGACAGGTACTCGTTCGCCTTGACGGCCGCTTTGCACGCTTTGCGGACAATCACGTCGCGCAGCACCTTCCGGACATCGCCGCGCCCCGTCAATTCGGTCAAAGACTGCAGAAAATCCTCCACCAGCTGCTGGTAGTCGAGCCCTTCCCAGATACTCGGAATCCGCCGCAGGAGCATATCGCGCCCACCGAACGGCTCAAATTCGAGTCCCATCTCCGCGAGCAGTTCGGCGTTCTCCACCACGGCAGAATACTGTTCGCCGCTTAAGGTCAAGGAGAGCGGCGTAATCAGCGCGACCGAGTGGACCTCTGCGGCCTGCATGCGCGCGGAAAACCGCTCGTACAACACCCGCTCGTGCGCCGCGTGCTGGTCGATGACGTACAAGTGTTCTCCGTCGTCGGCGACGATGTACATGCCGAGCGCCTGGCCAATTGGCCGCAGTCGCCACTCGGGGGGCCGAGCCGGGGCATCGGCGGATGGTGCCGTTTCTTCGGTCACGTCCGGTTCCTGAACAGGGGGTGGCTCGGGGGGGCGGAGCGCCTCGTTCCAGGTTTTTTGGGCGGCGGGAGCGGCAGCTGTACGCAGCGCGTCGGAACGCCTGCCGAGCGGTGTCGACGACGGCGGCGCAACCGGGCGTTGCCACTTGCGAGCCGACTCGGTTACCTGCTCCGCGCGATACGGAACCTGCTCCTCCTGCGCCGCCAACTTGAGTTCGGCCTGCACCGAAGGCTGCGGGCGCTCAAACGTCCGCCCGCGAATTCTGGCGTCCGGCACAAGCAACGCCTGGTCCAGGGTTTCGCGCACAGCTTGCTGGACTAACTGAACGAGATCGCGCTCCTCGCTAAAGCGCACCTCCGATTTGTGTGGATGGATGTTGACGTCAACGAGGGCCGGATCCATCTCGATGTAAAGCGCGTACACAGGGTGGCGGTTGACCATCAGTCGACTCCCATAGCCAGCAACCACCGCCTGGTGAATGGCGATGTTGCGGATAACGCGGTGGTTGACAAACAGGTGTCCGTACTGCCGACTTGCCTTGGCCTGATTGGGTCGGCCAATCCACGCCGTGATGCGGTAGTCCGGCGTACTGGCCGTCACCTCGAGAAACTGCCGTGCCTCGCCGACCCCGTACAGCGTCGCAAGGACTTCGCGCACGTCGCCGCGGCCGCTCGTCTGAAACACCGTATGTCCACCGACGTCGCAGCGAAACGCCACATCAGGCCGGCTGAGCGCTGCCTTGTGGACTACGTCCACGCAGCGTGCTTGTTCGGTCGCCACCGTTCGCAAGTACTTGAGTCGCGCAGGAGTATTGTAGAACAAGTCGCGTACTTCGATTCTTGTGCCCGGAGGCATCCCAACGGGCCGCGGCGTCTGCGACACCTCTCCCCCGGCGACCGTGACCTCCACGCCGTCTGGTTGATCCGCCATGCGGGTCTGCAACACTACGCGGGCGACCGCCCCGATGGAAGCGAGGGCCTCGCCGCGAAACCCCATAGTCGCAATCCGGAGCAAGTCCCGCGGGTGCCGAATCTTGCTCGTGGCGTGGCGGGCGAACGCGAGTTTCGCGTCTTCCTCGTCCATTCCGCAGCCGTCGTCCTGCACAACGATGGACGAAATCCCGCCGTCCTCAATCGCTACGCGAATCGATTTGGCGCCAGCGTCGAGGCTGTTTTCAATCAGTTCCTTGACGCAGGAGGCAGGGCGCTCAACCACCTCGCCCGCAGCAATCTGGTTGGCTAGGACCTCGGAGAGGATTTGGATGTTCCCCATTCCAGGACCTCCCTTGCTTCGTTGACGTAGTCGTTGAGCAAATTGATGGCCTGCAGGGGTGTGAGCGCCTCCACTCGTACGTCGGCGAGCCGCTCAAGCAGCGCGTCCTTTCGCCACCCGAACAACGGTAGAGGCTGATTTGCCGCCGGTTCCCTCGCCGCAGCCGACTCTTCTTCCGCCGATCCGCCGGTCTGCCGCACTTCGGCCTGTTCCCGGAATTGCAGCAGTTCCTGCGCCCGCCGTATGACCGGCTCCGGAATGCCGGCGAGCCTCGCCACCTGGATACCGTAGCTTTTGTCCGCGGGCCGAGGAACAACTGTGTGCAGGAACGAGATGCCCTCGTCCGTCTCCCGCACAAGCACCGAGTAGTTTGCCGCGCCGTCCAATTGGTCAGCCTTCTCGGTCAGTTCATGGTAATGCGTGGCAAACAGCGTCAATGGACGCTGGCCGGGCACGAGCAAGGCCTCCATCACCGCCTCGGCGATGCTCATTCCGTCGTACGTGCTCGTCCCCCGCCCGATTTCGTCCAACAGCACGAGACTCCTATCGGTTGTCTGGCGAAGAATTTGCGCGAGTTCTACCATCTCGACCATGAAGGTGCTCTGGCCGCCAGCGAGATCGTCCGATGCGCCAATGCGCGTGAATACCCGATCCACGCGGCCGATGCGGGCCTCTTTCGCGGGGACAAAGCAGCCCATGTGCGCCATCAGGACAATCAGCGCGGTCTGCCGCATATACGTGCTCTTTCCCGCCATGTTTGGACCAGTGATGAGGATGAGATCATCCCCTTGGCCGAGGGACACGTCGTTCGGGACAAAACTTCCGGGCGACATCGCTTCCACGACGGGGTGCCGCCCCTGGACGATGTGGATCCCGCGGTCTTCGGTCACCTCGGGCCGGACGTATCCGTATTGCACCGAGACTGCCGCGAGGGCGACCAGGGCGTCGATGACAGCCACCGTCTCCGACGTCCGCTGGATGGCGGCGAGCTGCTGCAACGTCTGATCGCGCAGTTCGCAAAACAGTTCGTATTCCCGTTCCAAGGACCGCTCTTCCGCGTGCAGGATCTTCGCTTCCTGCTCCTTAAGCTCACGCAACGTGTAGCGCTCGGCCGCTGCTAAGGTCTGGCGTCGTTCGTACTCGGGAGGCACCAGGTGCGTGTTCGCCTTGGACACCTCGATGTAGTAACCAAAGACTTTGTTGTAACCAACCTTCAGCGACCGGATGCCGGTGCGTTCCCGCTCTCTCTGCTCGAGGTTTGCCAGCCACTCCTTGCTGGTGGCGTTGAGGGTTCTCAGTTCGTCGAGCTCAGGGTCAGCGCCCGGCTGAATGAGCCCTCCTTCGCGCACGGATAGGGGCGGTTGCTCCACCAGGAGTCGGTCAATTTCCGTAACGAGCCAGGACAGATCCGGGAGGTCCGAGGCCAACTGCCGCAACAGTGGATTGCCGGTGTTCCGCAACAACGACGCCAACTCCGGAACTCGCTCGAGCGACTGCGCAATCGCCCGCAGGTCGCGCGCATTCGCGCTACCAAAGGAGACCTTGCCGGCCAGCCGATCCAGGTCATAAACGTTGGCGAGGATTTCACGCACCGACTCGCGGAGGAAGACGTCGTCCACGAGCGTGGACACGGCGTCGAGCCGCGCTTGAATCGC
>CAZYAH010000190.1:0-4622 GCA_964645595.1 uncultured Alicyclobacillaceae bacterium
GCAGACATGAAAGAGTGACGGGAAATGGGGCTGACAAGCGGTTCAGGCGCAAGACCCTGAACCGCTTTGCGCCGTTTTCCAGCGCCTGTGGAGAGGAGGTCCTGGATGAAAAACTTTTTGGAAATCATAGATCTCGTGAAACACTTTCCAGGTGTGAAAGCCAACGACGGCGTCAACCTGACGCTCCGAGAAGGCGAAGTGCACGCCATTCTGGGTGAAAACGGCGCCGGCAAGTCGACGCTGATGAAACTCATCTACGGCTTGTACCAGCCAGACAGCGGCGAAATCCGGCTACAGGGCAAACCTGTGCGTTTTCACAGTCCCCGCGAAGCGATTCGCGCCGGCATCGGCATGGTGCACCAGCACTTCATGCTGATCCCAGCGCTGACGGTTGCGGACAACATCGTCCTCGGCGACGAGCCGGGATTTATCACCTACCAGCGCAAGGACGCCGAGCGGCGCGTGCGCGAACTGTCTGAGAAGTATCGACTTGAAGTGGACCCTTCCGCTAAAGTGGAACAACTGAGCGTGGGCCTTCAGCAGCGCGTCGAGATTCTGAAAGCGTTGTACCGCAAGGCGAAGTTGCTGATTCTCGACGAACCGACCGCACTCCTAACTCCACAGGAGACGGAAGAGTTGTTCAACGTGATCCGCCACCTCAAGAGCCAAGGGATTCCGGTCCTGTTTATCAGCCACAAACTGGACGAGGTTCAGGCGATTGCAGACCGGGTGACGGTCATGCGCGCCGGCAAGACGGTGCAGACGCTGGACATCCAAGAAGCCACGCCGCAGCTCATGGCAAACTTGATGGTTGGCCGCGAAGTCGTCTTGCGCGTCGAGAAGGCGCCGGCCAATCTCGGCGACGTGGTGATTTCTGTGAAAGACCTGCGGGTCGCAGACAGTCAGCGCCGGGAAAAGGTTCGCGGCGTTTCGTTTGAAGTTCGCGCCGGGGAGATTTTCGGCGTAGCTGGAATTGACGGAAACGGCCAGACCGAACTCGTGGACGCGATTGCCGGCCTGCTGCCTGTCACCCACGGGTCAATCCAGTTCCGCGGCAAAGACATTACGCACATGTCCACAGCACAGCGGACACTGGCTGGGATTGCGTACGTGCCACAGGATCGCCAACTGGATGGACTCGTCCTCGACTTCAGCTTGACCGAGAACTCCATCCTGCGGGATTTTCGCTACCGTCCGTTCTCCAATGGCGGGATTCTGCAGCACAAGGCCGCTCGCGAGTATGCAAACCGGCTGATTGAGCTGTTTGACGTTCGCCCGCGCGACATTTCCCGCAAGGCGGGAGATCTGTCCGGGGGCAATCAGCAGAAGGTCATCCTCGCCCGCGAAGTCTCGCGCGCGCCGCACCTGCTCATCGCCGTTCAGCCAACGCGCGGACTCGACGTTGGCGCAATTGAAGGGATCCACAAGGAGCTCCTGCGCCTGCGCGACGAAGGCAAGGCGATTATTCTGGTGTCTCTGGAACTCGACGAAATTCTGAGCCTATCGGATCGCATTGGCGTCCTGCACAAAGGCGAGCTGGTCGGCGTGGTGCCTGGCGATACCGCGACGCGCGAGCAACTGGGCCTGCTGATGACGGGTGTTAAGCCCGAGAACAGCGCGGAGGTGACCCTGTCGTGAAGAGTATCGTAAAGAACTTGACTACACCCGTGCTTGCGTCGCTCGTCGCGATTCTCATCGGCGGCATCGTGTCGTGGGCGATTGGGTACAACCCGGTTGACGTCTACTCGGCACTCATTGTCGGCGCGTTTGGCAATCCGGTGAATATCGGCAACACGCTCGCCCGCGCGACTCCCCTGATTCTCACGGGTCTTGCGGTCGCCGTTGCGTTTCGGGCCGGGCTGTTCAACATCGGCGCGGAAGGCCAGTACTGGGTCGCGCTGACCGCCGCAACCTGGGCGGGATATCACTTTAGCGGGTTGCCGGGCTGGATTCACGCCCTGTTGTGCCTGGTTGTGGCCATGGTGGCCGGCGGCCTCTGGGGCGGGGTTATTCCCGGACTCGCCAAGGCGTTCCGGGGCGCGCACGAGGTCATCACGACCATGATGATGAGTTACATCGGTATCCTTTTGGCCAAATACATGATTGAAGACGGGCCCATGCGCAAGCCTGGATATATTCCGGAATCGTACCCGATTGCGCAAGACACCTGGCTATCTACACTGATTCCAGGATCCCAGCTGACGACCGGTCTGTTCATCGCCCTTTTGGCCGTCGTCCTGGTCTGGCTCCTGCTCTATTACACGACGACAGGGTTTCAGCTCCGCGTCGTTGGCTCCAACCCGCGCGCGGCAAAATACGCCGGGATTCGCGTGGCCCTCTACACCGTCCTGGCGCTCGGATTGAGCGGCTTGCTGGCCGGTCTCGCAGGCGGTGTGCAACTCCTGGCGTTCGACCATCACCTGGCTGAGGGATTCAGCACGCAGTACGGCTACACCGGCATTGTGGTTGCGCTGCTTGCGCGAAACAACCCGTTTGGCGTCGTTCTGGCCGCCATTTTCTTCGCCGGCCTGGACACGGGCGGGCAGAATATGCAACTTGCGACCGGGGTTCCGAAGAGCTTGACCGAAGTCTTGACTGGTCTGATTGTGTTCTTCGTAGCTGCTGAGCGGATTGTCCCGATGGCCATTCAGTGGTATCGGCGGCGTACCTCCAGAATTTCCACATCCATCTCCGGGGAGGGACCAAAACCGGTATGAACATTCTGACGAGCCCAGAGTTGTGGACATCGACACTCGCGATGGCCGTCCCGCTCGCGTTGCCCGCCATCGGCGGAACGTTTTCGGAGCGCACCGGTGTCGTCAACATTGCAATGGAAGGCATCATGTTGATGGGCGCCTTCTTCAGCGTTGCTTTCTCCTATTGGACAGGAAGTGCCTGGCTTGGCTTGTTACTCGGAGTCGTTATGGGCGTCTTGCTGTCGGCAGTATTTGCATGGGCCGCCATTCGCTTGGCCGCTGACCAGGTGGTCCTCGGCATGGCCATCAACATCTTTGCGGCGGGTCTCACTGCCTTCCTGCTCGACACCATATTCGGCTTTGGCGGTACCCCGCCCGAGACGCCGCAGCTTCCGACGGTCACGATTCCAGGCCTGTCTTCCATCCCGTTCATCGGCGCCTTCTTCACGGATCAGAGCGTTCTCGTTTACGTCATGTTGGTTGTGGTGGTGCTGTCCCACTGGTTTCTCTTCCACACGCGCATCGGACTGCGCATGCGATCCGTTGGCGAAAACCCGCTCGCCGCAGACACCGCGGGTTTGAACGTGTGGCGCCTGCGCTACGCGGGCGTCATCATCGGCGGCGCATTGTCTGCGCTTGGCGGCGCGTACCTGTCCATCGGCCTGCTCAACTCGTTTGACGTGAACATGACGAACGGCCGCGGGTACATCGCGTTGGCTGCCATGATCTTTGGCAAGTGGACGCCGATTGGATCATTCCTGGCTTCGCTGTTGTTCGGGTTTGCGACGGCGCTCGGAATCGCCCTGCAGGGCCATCACATTTCCGCGAACCTGCTCGGTATGTTGCCGTATCTGCTCACCATCCTGGCTCTCGCGGGTCTGGTCGGGCGCAGCCGGGCACCGGCAGCAGACGGTATCCCCTACAATCCGCAACGGTAAATGCGTTCGAACCGGGGCTGTCCCTCGTTGGGACAGCCCCTTTTCTGTCGCCAATACCTTCGTGGAGAAGGAATTGTCAACCACACGGAGAAAGACTTTTCCAACAGGTGCTATCAGACTGCGAACGGGAGGGATACCTGTGTCGGACATCGTGACGGGTTCGGGAATGGCGCAACACGCATACCGGACGTATGCGACGGAACAGGGCCAGGACCCGGCGCTGGGTAAAGTGAAAGCTGTCGATACCGCGAATCAGACTGCTAGTGTGGCTCAACGTGCGAGCAGCCTGGCAGTGGTAGACGACTTGTTCATCAGCCCGGACGCCTCGCGGCTGTACGCAGAATCTTTGCGGAAGAGCCGTCGGGTTGAAAAAAAGCCGCAGAATACCGGACCGGGATTGTCCGATTCTGCGACAATGAAGCTCCCGGAAGGCGCAACGGCCTCACCACTAGAGGACGCCGAAGCTTTGGCGACGTATTCAGTGCCAAAGCAACAAAAAAACACTGACTCGACGTTGCCGTAAGTCAGTGTTCCTCGGTTGTGGTGCGCCCAGAGGGAATCGAACCCCCGCACCCGGTTCCGGAGACCGGTGCTCTATCCTCTGAGCTATGGGCGCAAGCGACGAATTAGAATATACCACAACCATGCGGTTTCGGCAAGTCAAAACCGACCGTCGGATACATTTTCGCAATTTACTGAATCGAAGCAGGCCTTCCCTGTGCCGGGTGCAAAATGCCGAACGCCTGTAGAATCGCTCCTGCCTTGTGACCGCACTCCAGCCATTCCTGCTCGGGATTGCTGTCGGCGACAACACCGGCGCCCACCTGGACGTAGTAGTAACCTTGGTGCTCCACGACGGTGCGGATGACGATGGCTGTGTTCGCGTTCCCGGCAAAGTCAATTAGGCCAATCAGTCCGCCGTACGGCCCGCGACGATACGGTTCGAGTTCGTCGATAATCTCCAGGGCCCTTATCTTCGGCGCACCAG
>CAZYAH010000191.1:0-4616 GCA_964645595.1 uncultured Alicyclobacillaceae bacterium
CACTTCATTAGTTCAGTGTGGGTATGTGACGTGATACAATCAACGAAAACAGAACAGTTACACAGGGGTGTACTGAATGAACCAAGACCGACAACACCAAGACAACCAACTTGAACCCGTGGATGAAGAACTACAGATTGCGTGGAATGAAGACGGAAAACTAATGGAAGCGTTGGACGCAAAGACGTATGAATTCTGGTTGGACAACGACGACGATGAATATTATGAACGGAAGTATAGGGATAAAATTTGAAATCAACGACTGCACCTTGTAGAAGTGCGAGAATATTACATAGGTCTTTGATGTACGGGTGGTGGTTCCTTTGCTCAAAAAGATAATGAATTTGTCAGAAGCCATCACACACAAACAAGTACAGGAAATTTGCCAACGGCACGGTGCGGTTGCCTATCCAAAAGTCAGGGTTGCAGACATACTGCCCATTGAAGGCAGTGGCATTTCCAATGACTTGTTTTCATTTGCCTTGGCTTCTCACTTTGATGTAATTGTTACAGACGATGAAGGGTATCCACTATTTGCCGTTGAATTTGACGGTGAACAACATACCCAATCTCCAAAACAGATTGAACGGGATAAGAAGAAAGATACTTTATGTGAACGGTTCGGATTGCCACTTCTCAGAATCAACACTGAATATCTTAACGACTATTACCGACAGATGAACTTGCTAAGTTGGTTCATTGAGACTTGGTTTGCTTTTCAGTGGTTCACAGAAGCCCAAGAAAACGGTGAATTACCCTACGATGAACCGTTCATGCCCTCTAGTTTTGTGAATCTCACAGGGCACGATAAGGATTTTCCATTGTGGTTGTCTAGGGATGTAAGGGCAAGGATTGCAAAGCTATGCAAACAAAACGTCATTATGGATATGGCACCGTCATTCTTAGTGTGGTATGACAGCCAAAATAACGAATATCACTGCCTTGCATGGGTGTTCATTGACCAAAACAGGGCAGTTGTTACAACGGCAGACATGAAGGGTCAAAACTTCCCTGTTCCAATGTCAGAAGTGGTGGAAGACATAACGCTTATACAACTTTATAACAAACTGGTTCAAACGTTAGACAACAAAATAAATGCAGTGTCACCGGAAGTTATAAACCAAGCCGTTAGCGACATGAAATCCAAATATGGTTTTCCAATTAGCGGTGGAACCTTGGGCGGTCGAATGAAAATCTAAACGAACTGATACGGTCAGCTTGATTGGAATGGGCACTGTTGGTCACTGCTTTGGCACTGTATATGTCAGTTCGATATGTCACCTGAAATTCAAACCCATTGCGTATATTCTCCACGCACTTGTCGCAGGGCAAACTACCTGCGTCCCCCGTGGTAGGGGTGCTGTAGTAATGTCAATGTGGATTAACCTTTTTTAAAAGCTTTATAAATGATATATAGTATCCCTGAAAACAAAAATATGTATGCCGTTACTACATATTCTTCTACTTCATCAAAGCTTTTATTATTTACAGTGATTAGCAGGAGCATTCCACATATAATTAATACAATTCCTATAAAAAATTTTTTCAATTCTTACCCCCCTTAATCCCCTTGTCAGTGTACCTGAAATGTTTCCCAAAGGCACCGGGTTGGGAACTGGTTGTCGACGGAAAGTTATGGAACTCCCACCACGGGTATGGAGCGCCTCTTTGCGTTTCGCTCGCTGTGGCCGGCACACAAAATCGTCGGTAGAGAGACTCATTCACAATGGTATGATATGGATGACGACAGCTGTTGGGGGCGTATCGATGAGGAGTCGTAAATTGCTCGGAATTGTACTCGGTGTTTCAGTAGCATTGAATGTTGTATTAGGTGCAATTGTCGCGATCCATCATAGTGCTGAGTCCAAAGCAGGTGCGATTGTCTTCCAAAGTATACAAGTCAAGGACGCGCGGGACGAAATCGCGAAGTTTGAACAAACGCACGACATTCGTCAGATTCAGGACGCTACCGCTAAACTTTTTGTCGTGTCGGGCCAGTATCAGCAATATTCTTACTCTGCAAACGATGGGAGGTTTTCTGAGTTATCAGAGTTGTTTTCTGATGCTGCGTGGCATTTATCAACGACTCATAAGTTGGACGCCAGAGATGAGCAAAGATTAAACCTATACTTCAAATACCTCCCGGATGACAACAACCTCATGAAGATGATGGAGAAAAATAGGTCGCAATATCTATCTCGTGTACAAAGCTTAGTGGAGGATTTATATAAACAAAAGTTGATCGACCCTTGACGCAGGGAGGAAATGCCCCCTACTCCAATTCACACCTGATTGTTGCGGGCCTTCGAGTTCGGCAGCTTGTTGCCAAAGATAGGTTCCTTTAGTTCTTCGCCGAACCCAAAGCGTACGTCTACGATAGATTTCACGTTTACACATGCACTCGAACTATCGTCGACTAACAGCCTCAATCCACCACCCCTGTCATCACTGCCGGTCGGAAAGTGCAAGACTGAGCGATTGGCCAAGCGCCACGGAATTCTTGCGAAAAACCCGTCATCTCCGCATACTTCGAAGAAGGTTGGCGTCGAAGTGATTCCGCCCACAACTTCCGCCAACGCACTCACAGGATACCCCGTGATGTCGGAGTCGCCACCAAGATGAAACTTTTCGTGCAGCATCTGTTTCAAATCTGTCAAGCCGATGACACGTCCACTCGCCGAATTGTCCGTCCATACCGTTATCTGCTGCGTCATTCTCTCACTCCTGTTCTGCCATTCTGCCCGCCTCAGCCACCGATTTGTTCAATCAGCCGTCTACAATCTACGGTACCCGTCCCCCAAATCATATCCAAACTCATACACCAGGGTAAAGAGATGCCATGTCCTCCGATCACGATGGACCAGGTCCGAACGACCTGGTCCTATACCGTCTTAGGAACGCGGCGGGTTACGCGGACGGACTCAGGAAGTCGACAGACACCGACTCCGACGTAACTTCCCGGACAAATTGGAGCACTTCCTGGTGGACTGGATTCACCTGGTAGGCTTCCATGTCCGCGAGCGACGCAAATCTCGTGATGAGCGCCACGTCGTACGACCTTCCGGAATGCACGACGTCCACACCCGCTTCGATATCCAGCAGTTGCGGGATTTTCCCTTTCATCCCGAGGAGGCGTTCGACCAACTGGGAGGCCTGCCCCTTGCACTCCTGTTTCATTCGAAACAACACAATGTGCGTGAGCATTTGTCCACCTACTTCTTCCGAGTCAGTTTTTGAACCACCTTGTCGCCAATCATCTGCATCGCTTGCACCATCACAACCATAATCACAATCGTTACAATCATAACATCCGGCTGGAACCGCTGGTATCCGTAGCGAATGGCGAGATCTCCAAGACCACCGCCGGCAACGACGCCGGCCATCGCGGAGTAACTGATCAGGGTGACGGCCGTGATGGTGACGCCGGCGACCAGACCGGCCTTTGCTTCCGGCAACAGGACCCGAAACACAATCTGCAGTGTCGATGCCCCCATGGCCTGTGCGGCCTCAATGACACCCGGATCCACCTCGCGCAGCGCGGTCTCGGCCAACCGGGCAAAGAACGGCGCCGCTCCGATGACTAACGGCACGATGGCCGCTTCGGTGCCAATGGAGGTGCCGACCAACCACTCCGTGAATGGAATCAGGGCGATGAGCAGGATGATGAACGGAACGGATCGAAAAACGTTGACAACAATCGAGAGCACTTCGTACAAGAAACGGTTTTTCACCAGATTTCCAGAAGAGAACAGGACGAGAAAAATCCCGAGCGGAAGCCCAATGCATACTGCGAGAGCGGTTGACACGCCGACCATGTAGAGCGTATCCAGGCTGGCCTGCCAGACCTCCGGCCAGATGATGTCGTTCAGCATGACCCTACCTCCTCGCGAATTTGGTTACTCACCCAGTGCACGGTGCATCCCCGCGACTCCAGCTCTGCCACAGCCTGGCGCACCACCCGTTCTTCGCCGTTCCAGGCTACGAGCAGCTTGCCGTAGGGCGTGTCCTTTAAGTTGCCGATGGTTCCTTTCAGAATGCTGAATGTGGAGTGTGTCGCCTGCGCCACATCCGCGAGAATCGGCTGGTACGTCGAGTGGCCGTAGAACGTGATGTCGAGCAGTTGAGCCGTACCCGTTAGCTCTGTCGGAGTGAATACCTGGTCGTCTTCCGACTGGACGAGGCGCTTCGTCACCTCGTGTTGCGGGTGCAGGAACACCTCGCTCACCGGCCCCATTTCGACCACTCGGCCTTTTTCCATCACGGCCACCTTGTCGCACACCCGGCGAATCACCGACATCTGGTGCGTCACCAGGACGATGGTCAAGTTCAACTTCTTGTGAATCTCCAGCAGCAGGTCCAGAATGGATCGGGTCGTTTCCGGGTCAAGCGCCGAAGTCGCTTCGTCCGACAGAAGTACGAGCGGATCGTTCGCGAGTGCGCGAGCAATGGCCACCCGCTGCTTTTGCCCACCCGACAACTGCCCGGGGTAGTGTTTCTCATAGCCCTTCAATCCGACCAATTCGAGCAGCTGGTGGACTTTTTCGTTCACTTCGGCTCGCGGCGCCTTTGCCAATCGCCGTGGGAACGCCACACTTTCGGCCACCGTCGCGGAATGC